>DATHCF010000338.1:0-2445 GCA_035319705.1 Acidimicrobiales bacterium
CGTGGCGGGCACGGTTCAGGGCGTGGGCTTCCGGCCTTTCGTCCACCGGCAGGCCCAGGCGCTCGGTCTGCGTGGGTTCGTGCTCAACGACTCCTCCGGGGTGTTGATCGACGCCGAAGGGTCTCCGTCGCAGCTCGCCGAACTGCGACGACGGTTGACCGACGACCCACCGCCACTGGCCAGGGTGGAGTCGGTGACGACCGAGACCGGCCTCCCGGCGTCCGGCCACCACGACGGCTTCACGATTGTGCAGAGCGACGACCGGGGCTCGTCGGCCGTGCCGGTGAGCGTGGACGTGGCCACGTGCCCTGCATGCCTCGACGAAGTGGGCGACCCGACCGACCGGCGGTACCGCTATCCGTTCACCAACTGCACCGATTGCGGTCCGCGCTACACCATCGTGCGCTCCGTGCCGTATGACCGCCCCGCCACCACCCTGGCCGGCTTCCGAATGTGCAAGGCCTGTCAGGCCGAATACGACGATCCGGCCGGTCGCCGCTTCCACGCCCAGCCCAACGCTTGTCCGCAGTGCGGTCCGTCGTTGTGCTGGCGGAGCCCGAGCGGTGATCCGTTGGCCGTCGGCGACGAGGCACTGTCGAAGGCGGTCGAAGCGCTGCGTCACGGCGCGGTGGTGGCGGTGAAGGGGGTTGGTGGTTACCACCTGGCTGCCGACGCCACAGATCGCCGAGCGGTCACCCGTCTACGGCGGCGAAAGGCGCGGGACGACAAGCCCTTTGCCGTGATGGTGGCCGACGTGGAGACGGCTCGCCGCTTCTGTCTGCTGGATGAGTCGGCCGAGGAGGCCCTGTCCTCTCGGCGCCGGCCGATCGTGCTCGCTCCGAGACGAACACGACCCGGCGACGGCGGCGGCGGCCTCGAGCCCGCAGTTGCCGAGACCGGCCCCTCCACGACCGACACAGTGGTGGACGAGGTGGCCCCCGGGTTGGCGGACCTCGGCCTCATGCTCCCCTACAGCCCCCTCCACCACCTGCTCATGGAAGGAGTGGGACGGCCCCTCGTGATGACGAGTGGGAATGTGTCCGACGAGCCGATTGCCTTCGAGGAGGACGATGCCATCGCGTGCCTCGGACCGATGGTCGACGGCATCCTCACCCACGACCGGCCCATCTACATCCGCTGCGACGACTCGGTGATCCGAAGCACCTCGGGCCGGCCGCAGTCGATCCGGCGTTCACGTGGTTATGCGCCCGAGCCACTCATACTGCCCGCTCCGGGCGCCCGCCACGTCCTGGCCGTCGGTGCCGAGCTCAAGAGCACGGTTTCGGTGGTGAAGCAGACGTGGCTGGTGACCAGCCATCACATCGGCGACCTCGAGCACCTTCCGACCTACCGTTCGTTTCTTCAAGCAATAGACCATTTGTGCGGGCTGTTCGGAGTGGAGCCGGAGATCGTGGCCCATGACCTCCATCCCGAGTACCTGTCGACCAAATGGGCGCACGACAGCGGCGCCACCCTCGTCGGCGTGCAGCACCACCATGCGCACGTGGCGTCGTGCATGGTCGAGCACCGTCGGCTCCGCCCCGTACTGGGAGTGGCCTTCGACGGGCTCGGCTATGGGGACGATGGCACGTTGTGGGGGGGCGAGTTCCTGGTGGCCGACCTGGCCAGGTACCGGCGCGTGGGGCATCTCCTGCCGGTTCCCATGCCTGGTGGGAGCGCGGCGATCCGCCATCCCTGGCGAATGGCGCTGGCCTGGGCGGCGGCCGCCGTCGGCATGGAGGAGGCAGCCCGGCTGGGTGCCGGCCAGGCGGACACCCACGCGCACTTGCGGGCGGTGCTCGAACTCGTCGAGCGGGGGACGGGGCCGGTCACCTCCAGTGCCGGCCGGCTCTTCGATGCGGTGGCGGCCTTGCTGGGACTGCGCCGCTCCGTCACCTACGAAGGGCAGGCAGCCGTCGAGCTCGAGGCACTGGCTGGCCGCGCCCGCCCCGGAGAGGCTGCGCACTACAAGGCGGAGATCTCCGAGAGCGACGGTCTGCTCGTACTGGATCCGCGGCCGGTGGTGGCCGACATGCTGGCTGACCTGACGAGTGGGGTCCATGGCGCCGCCGTGGCAGCAGGCTTTCACCTCGCCCTGGGGAACGCCGTGGCCGACATGGCGGGACAGCTCGCCGAGCGGGCCGGCCTGTCGACCGTCGCGCTGTCGGGAGGGGTCTTCCAGAACGTGCTGCTGAGCGAGCGGGCGTCGAGTGGGCTGGCCTCCCGGGGGTTGGAAGTGCTGCTGCACCATCATGTGCCGCCGAACGACGGCGGCATCAGTGTCGGCCAGGCGGCGGTTGCCGCAGTGGGTGAGGCTCAGGCCTGACGAACGGCGGCGACCGCCCGTGCGGCCTCCCGCTGTAGCCGGCCGAAGTTGTAATAGGCGGCGCAGGCGCCTTCCGACGACACCATGCACGTTCCTATCGGGGTTTCCGGGGTGCAGGA
>DATHCF010000339.1:0-2462 GCA_035319705.1 Acidimicrobiales bacterium
GTCTGTGCCCCTTGGCTCTCTCGAACCCATCGGATGATCCGCCGCAGGTCCCAGGTGGCCTGGGCCATGCCGTGCATGCTGTCGACGAGGTCGATGGTCATGAGGTCTTCGCCTCTCACCCGGCCAGAGGCCCGCGGCCCGTGTAGCGGCAGCACAGGGACGACGACGTTGATACCCAGACGGTGCAGTTGCTGGGTCCGAAATGCCCGCAAGTCCATGAAGGCGTTTGTGCCCATGCCAAAGCCGTGGGCACAGATGAGCCAGGACGGGTGCTCTCGACCTGGGGTCCGAGACACAAGCGCGTGGACGGTGCGGTTGGCTTCGTGGCTCAACCACCTGCTGCGCCCCGGCTCCTCGGGATCGGGCTCCCACCCGCTTGTGAAGGTGATGTGCTCGTAACCGAGCCCGGCAGCATGCCCGTGGCTGGCGTGGAGGTCATCGGGCATCGGCGGCTTGCGGTGGTACTCAGTCGGCCTTTCGAGCCACCCGCGCTTCGAGAAGAGATCTCCGATGCCCGCCAGATCCTCCGCGGCCGGCGCATAGTCGGCCGGTCTCGGCAAGAGGTCCGGGTGACGGGAGAGGGCGATCATGACCTCGTCGAGGTATGCCTGCAGTGCCAGAAGCGGCGTCGGTCGGACGGGCACGACGGTGTCGTCCTCGCCGGCGCTCGCAGTCCGCCGATGGCCCCTGAGGAGGAACAACCCCACCCGGGGACCAGCTCTCAAAACGCCCCTAACCCGCGGATCACTCATCATGGTCCGCGCCCCGGAGTAGATGCGCGTCGCGAGACCCCACAGTGTGCGTAAGGCCAGCTGGGGCTCGCCGAGCTGACCGGACGGGCTCATGGGATCCGAGGCCACCTCGGGTTCGGCACCAGAGTGCTGTGAAGGTAGTGGGTCGGGCTCGGTTGGTACTACTCGGGCTCTTCCGGGAACCGCTGATGAACCTGACACTGGTGTCAGCCTACTCCGCGCCTGCGGCAGACGATCAGCTCGGCTTGGCGCCAGTGGGGCCTGCCCGGTATCCGCCGAAAGTCCCGTGCGGATTGTGTATCGCGATATCGCGACCTGGAAGTGCCGGTGCCGAGCGCCCCGACCCGGAGGCCACCCATCCGAGATCACCGGCCTAGGAGCGATCCCGGCCACCTCGGACCTAGCTGACCTGGCCAGAGGTCTGACCAGGGGGGGCGAATGAACCGGCATTTGCACTCGCCTCCCTCGACGGCTGTGATGAGCTATTCCTGTGCGAGTGATCCTGAGCGCGGCCGCGGTCGGGGTCGGATTGCTTCTCGCATCCTGTGGTGGTCCCGCTACGCCTACCTCGATCACGCCGGTAACTGCGGGACCAGTCTTCCAGCCGGTCACAAAGGCCACTGCCTGTCAGGCTCGTTATCTCTCTGCCTCTGAGCTGGGAGCAGGAGGGGCTGGTAGCAGCCTGGTCGTAGCGGTGGAGCTAGAGAACCTCGGCCGCCCCTGCCGAATGTCCAATGACGTACAACAAGCGTCGTTGCTAGCCGGTAAGGGAAGGCTCAATGCGCGGTTTCTTGGAACGACACCGGGAGCCCCCGTAGCAGCGGTGCGACTACCTCCCGTTGGCCTGCCGAAAGGTGGAATCGTCGAGGAGAACCTGGAATGGCAAAACTGGTGCCGTTCGGCTCCTGGACCCCTGTCGGTCAGCATCACGCTTTTCGACAGCGGTACCCTTGTTGCAAATCCGAGGACTATTCCGACCGACACCCTGGTCCCGGGAACTGGGCAGCTGGCCGTACCCGCCTGTGAGAACACCTCGTCACCCTCAACCTTGACGGCGGGGGTATTGGAAACGCCTGAGCCGCAGCAGAATAGCTTTGCTGGAAACGCATCGCCGCCTTGCACAACCCCAGGGCTATTGGCTTCCTACGTTTACAATCAGGGATCTGGACAGATGCTCAACTACTACGGCGTAATCGTGAACACGCAAACAGCGGTGTGCTTCTTCGTAGAACCGATCCAGGTCCTTGTTACGGCGTCCAGCGGTGCGATTGTGGGCCAGTATTCGTTCCCACGCGGATCTCCTGCGAGCGAAACAGGTCCGAGAAACGGAGTGCCTGTTGGCGTGGGTCAGGCGCTGTCTTTCGTAATGAATGTTGGCGAGCCGGGCATCTCCTGTCCGGCTGGCGCCTCTCCGTTGGATATTTCCTTTGTTCTTAGCGATGGAGCGATGGTGCCACTTTCAGCACCGCAAAAGCCCATCGAGGGATCGGCAGCGTGCCTTCCCGACGTGATCCAAATCAACCAACTTGCACCATCTGCCCTGGGATAGCGGAGCAGGTGGGCCATCCGATACGTGCCGGAGGCGGGCGGGTAGCCGCCGCAGGTGACCCAGGCGGTAACAACGGCCCCGAACACTCTCGGGCGGTTGCCTACGTAGCGAGTTGCGCGTTGAGGACCACCTCGTAATGCTGGAGTTCGCCATCGGTAGCG
>DATHCF010000340.1:0-2203 GCA_035319705.1 Acidimicrobiales bacterium
CAAGAAGATGTCGAAGTCCAAGGGCAACCTCATCACCCCGCAGAGCTACTTCGACTCCGTGGGCGCCGATGCCCTGCGCCTGTTCCACCTCTTCGTGGGGCCACCGGGCGACGACATGGACTGGACGGCGCAGACCGACGAGGTCATCGACGGCTGTGGGCGTTTCCTCGACCGGGTCTGGCGCTTGGCCGTCCCCGATGGCGCCGAGTCCGACACCCCCCCGGGCCGGCATGCAGAGCCCGGCCCCGAAGACGTGGCGCTGCAGCGCGCCACCCACCGCCTCGTCGCCAAGGTGACCGAAGACATCGAGCGGTGGTCGTTCAACACCGCAGTGGCCGCCTGCCAGGAGTTCTCCAACACCATGCAGCGCTACCGGCGCCAGGCCTCCGGCGGCCTCCACCAGCCGAGCTATGCCGCCGCCGCCGACGCCCTGCTGCTCGTGCTCGCCCCCATGACGCCGCACGTGGCGGCCGAGGCGTGGGAGCGCCGTAAAGGGGAGGGCGCCCGCATCCACGGCGAGCGTTGGCCCACGTTCGACCCGGAGCTGGCCAAGGCCGAAACGGTGACGATGATCGTGCAGGTCGACGGCAAGGTGCGTGACCGCATGGAGGTGGACGTCGAGATCGACGAGGCCGAGGCGCGACGGCTGGCGCTGTCCTCGCCCAAAGTGGCCCAGGCCCTCGACGGGGGAGCGCCGGCCCAGGTGATCGTCCGGGCGCCGCGCCTGGTGAACGTGGTGCTGCCCCGGACGTGAGGCTCAGGCGGCCCGCAGCCCGTCGATGAGCTCACGGGTGGTGTCACGGTCCATCCGGTAGGGCGCGTAGAAGCTCATCCGGGTGACCATGTCGCCGAAGCGCTCAGCCAGGGCGCCCGGCACGCGGTCGGGCGGCGCCACCACGGCGAAGGCGTCGACCAGATCGTCGGGCAACAGCTCGCCCATGGCGGCCCACTCGCCGCGCTTGGACATCCGGTTCAGCTCGCCGTGCAGTTCCCCCCACCCGTGCAGGTCCAGCACCGGCTTGTAGGCCGGTGTCGACCCGTAGAAGGCGAGTTGCGCCCGCACCGCACTGGCGGCCTGCGCCATCTCCTCCTCGCTGTTGCCGGTGACGATCATGGCCGGGTAGGAGACCTCGAAGTCGCGTCGGTGGCGGCCGCTGCGGGCCAGGCCGCGCTCGAGCGCCGGCATGGTCACCTCGCGCATGTAGCGGGCGGTGGTGAACCCGTGGGCCAACAGGCCGTCGGCCACCTCGCCGGCCACCTCGGTCATCTTCTCGCCCACCGCCGCCAGGAACACCTTCGGTGGGCCGTACGGGTTGGGGCCGGCGTTGAAGAACGGCGGCATGAGGGTGTGGGTGTAGAAGTCCCCGCGAAAGGCGAGCTTGGTGCCGTCGTTCCACGCCGACCAGATGGCGTGCATGGCCGACACGAACTCCGCCATGCGCGGCGCAGGATGCGACCAGGGCATGGAGAAGCGCTTTTCGATGTGTGGCTTGATCTGCGACCCCAGGCCCAAGAGGAACCTGCCCCCCGAGAAGGCCTGGAGATCGTTGGCCAGGATGGCCGTGCTCATCGGGTTGCGGGCGAAGGCCACGGCGATGCCCGTGCCGAGCTCGATGCTCGTGGTGTGCTCGGCCGCCAGCATGAGCGCCAAAAAAGGGTCGTGGCTGGTCTCGGCGCACCACAGCCCGTCGAATCCCTCCGCCTCGACCTGGCGGGCGCTCTCCGCCGCGTCCTTGACGTCGAAGCCCAGGCCACCGTCGACTTTCACGGCTGGGCACGCTAGGCCGCTCAAGGCGGGAGGGGCCACAACCGAAAATTTCCTGGTGGACGACCACGCCTTGAGCGAGCGCGCCGGGGCGCCGCCGCCTTCGGGCCTCGACGAGGCCCGGGAGCACTACCTGCTGCTCCTGCTGGCGCGCTTCGAATCCGGGGAGCTCGAGAGCTCCGAGTACTTCCGCCGCGTGCACCTGGTGCAGCTGGCCGGCAGCGTGGCGGCCATGGAGGGCGTCGTGGACGCCCCCGCCGCCCCCGAGCCCGCCCTCGATCCTGTCGACATGCTGCTGCTCAGCCGCCCGATGCCCAAGAAGACACCGGGCGGCAGCCGCCCGCGCTGGTGGTGGATGGCGGTGATGGCCTTCTTCTTCGTGGTGCTGCTGCTGGTCGGACTGTGGCTGGTCGCCCACATCCGTCAACTGCGCAACTC
>DATHCF010000341.1:0-5882 GCA_035319705.1 Acidimicrobiales bacterium
GCCGAGGAGGCGGGCTTGGCGCTTTACCGCTATGTGGGCGGGGCCAACGCGCACGTGCTGCCGTTGCCGCTTATGAACGTGCTCAACGGAGGCGTGCACGCCGACAACTCGGTGGACTTCCAGGAGTTCATGATCGCCCCGGTGGGCGCTGCCTCCTTCTCGGAGGGTCTGCGTTGGGGGGTGGAGACCTATCACGCCCTGCAGAAGGTGCTGCGGGCGCGACACATGCACACCACGGTGGGCGACGAGGGTGGTTTCGCCCCCGACCTTCCCTCCAACGAAACGGCGGTGCAGGTGCTGCTGGAGGCTATCGAGGCGGCCGGGCGCACCCCGGGCGACGACGTCGCCATCGCCCTCGACCCGGCCACCACCGAGCTGTGGAAGGACGGTGGTTACGAGCTGGCCGGGGAGGGACGGCGTCTTCTGCCCGCGCAGATGGTGGAGTACTGGGTCGAGCTGTGCGACCGCTACCCGATCGTGTCCATCGAGGACGGCATGGCCGAGGACGACTGGGACGGATGGGAGCGGATGACGGCCGCCCTGGGCCGTCGTGTGCAGCTGGTCGGCGACGACATCTTCGTGACCAACCTGTCGCGACTCGAGCGCGGTATCGCCTCGGGGGTGGCCAACGCCATCCTGATCAAGGTCAACCAGATCGGGACGCTGACGGAGACGCTCGACACCGTGGCCGGCGCCTCCCGGGCCTCCTACGCCTCGGTGATGTCGCATCGTTCGGGGGAGACCGAGGACACGACCATCGCCGATCTGGCCGTCGCCACCAACTGCGGGCAGATCAAGGCCGGAGCACCGGCGCGTTCGGACCGGGTGGCCAAGTACAACCAGCTGCTGCGCATCGAAGAGGAGCTGGGCGAATCGGCTGTCTTCCTCGGGGGCTCGGCCCTCGCCACCACGCCGGGGGACAGGCGAGGCGGGTGAGACGGCGCCGGTCCGCTCCCCGACACCGCATCGGCGCCCGCCGGCGACCGATCGGACGTGAGCGGGCCCGGGCCGAGAAGAACAAGAAGAAGTCGCGCGCGCCGCTCCGTGAGCGCCTGCGTTTCCGCCCGTCGGTGATGGCCGCCTTGGGCTTCGCCGCCGTGGTGCTCGTCACCTCCATGCCCGTGTCCGCGCTTTTGACCCAGCACACCCAGCTGAGCTCCACCGCAACCGCACTGGCCCGGGCCCGGGCGGCCGACAGGTCGCTCGGGGCAGAGGCCGCCGCCCTCGGCGACCCCTCGACGGTGGCGGGGCTGGCCAGAACCGAATACGGCCTGGTGCCGTCGGGGCAGAAGGCGTATGTGATCCTGCCCCCCGCGGGGTCGTCGTCTGTGACGGTGACGGGCTCCGAGCACGTTCCTCTCGGCACCGGCCCGGTGGTGCCCGGGTCCACGGAGTCCCGCCAGCTGCTGGGCCTGGCGCCGCCGCCGTCGTCGCGCGCCAGAGCGGCGTCGTCCCCGGCGGAGGCGGCGACGACAACACATCCGTCCGGCGGAGACAGGCAGGGTGCCGGCGCCGCCGGGGGGTTCTGGGGGCGCGTGGTGCATACCCTGGAGTTCTGGCAGTAGACGAGCGCGACCTGGTTGCCCGGCTCCTCGGCCGTCCGCCTTCGGCGGGGTTCGTCGTGGTCGTGCGCCGTCATGGCGGCGCACCGGTCGTGCTGCGCAACGAGCCCTTTCTCGACGACGGACGCCCCATGCCCACCCGCTACTGGCTGGTCGACCCCGAACTGTGTGAAGCGGTCAGCCGGCTCGAGGCGCAGGGCGGGGTGCGCGCCGCCACCGCCGCCGTGGACCCGGGCGAGCTGGCTGCTGCCCATGCGCGCTATGCCGCCGAGCGCGACGCGGCCGTGCCCGAGGGTCGGGCGGGTCCGCTTCCGTCGGGGGGAGTGGGCGGGACCCGCCAAGGGGTGAAGTGCCTGCACGCCCATCTGGCGTGGTGGCTGGCCGGCGGAGACGACGCAGTCGGGAGGTTCACGGCGCAGCGTCTGGGCGTCGATCGGCGCAGCTTCGTGGTAGCCGAGGACGCGTGAGCTCCCTCCGGGCCGGCATCGGCTCACCCGTTCCGGGTCCGGCTGTCGCGGCCTATGACTGCGGCACCAACTCGACGAGATTGCTGGTGGTGGGCGCCGGCGGGCGGACCCTCGACCGCCAGATGCGCATCACCCGGCTGGGCGAAGGAGTCGACCGAAGCGGAGCACTGTCGCCCCAGGCCATCAGCCGCACCCTGTCGGTGCTGGAGGACTACAAGGCCCGGGCCGACGAGCTCGGTGTGCAACGGGCCCGGCTGGTGGCCACGTCCGCCGCCCGGAACGCCACCAACGCCGAGGAGTTCTTCGACGCCGCCGCCAAGGTGACGGGGCTGGAGCCGGAGCTTCTGAGCGGGGAGGAGGAGGGCCGGCTGTCCTTCGCCGGCGCCACCGCACATCTCCCGGCCGGGTTCGGCATCGGCCAATGGGTGCTGGTGGTGGACATCGGGGGAGGCTCCACCGAGCTGGTGGTGGGACTGCCGTCGGACCCCGCCTCGGCCCGCGCCGTGTCGGTGGAGGTCGGCTGTGTCCGGGTCACCGAGCGCTTCTTCGGCCACGACCCGCCGGAGCCCTCGGAGCTCAGCGCGGCGTCGGGAGCGGTGCGCCGGCTGCTCGACCCTGTCGGCCGGTATTTCTCGGACCCGGAGTCCGGGCCCTGCATGATCGGTCTGGCGGGCACGGTGTCGACCCTGGCCGCCCTGGAGAGGTCCCTGGTCAGCTACGACAGGGACCGCATCCACCACACGGTCTTGACCCGCGCCTGCGTCGACCGGTGGCTGTCGGTGCTGGCGGCGGAGGAGAGCGCACGGCGCCTGGCCCGTTCCGGGGTGATGCGCGGAAGACAGGACGTGATCGTCGGTGGTGCGCTCATTCTGTCCTGCGTGATGAGCGTCTTCTCCAAGCAGTCCTGTCTGGTCTGCGAGGACGACATCCTCGACGGCCTCGCCGCCGGCTTGGCGGAGAGCGGCTGATCCGACGTTCAGCCGACGGCGCTCGTCTCACCATGCGCTTTCGGGCCCGGTGGACCGGGCTGGCGGTTCGACTGGGCTCCGTGCCTACCATCGGCCATGGCCATCGGCGAGCGGCTGCTCATGGGGCCGGGACCCTCCAATGTGTACCCCGAGGTCACCGCCGCGCTGGGCCGGCCACTGCTCGGGCACCTCGATCCCGAATTCCTGCAGCTTCTGGACGAGACCTGTGACGAATTGCGAAGGGTCTTCCGAACCGGCAACCGGCTCACGCTGCCGGTGAGCGGAACGGGGTCGGCCGGCATGGAGGCCGCCCTCGTCAACGTCGTCCGGCCGGGCGACGACGTGGTGGTCGCCGTGAACGGCCTGTTCGGCGAGCGCATGGCCGAGGTCGCCGGCCGCCAGGGTGCGAACGTGGTCCGGGTGGAGGCACCGTGGGGCCGGCCCTTCGACCCCCAGGCGGTGCTCGATGCCCACCCGTCGCCGGCGGTGATCGCCGTGGTGCACGCCGAAACCTCTACCGGGGTTCGCAACGACGTCGAGGCGGTGGCTGCCGCCAAGGGCGACGCCCTGGTGGTGGCCGACATGGTGACCTCGCTGGGTGGCATCGAGGTGGCGGTGGACGCCTGGGACGTCGACGTGGCCTACAGCGGCACCCAGAAGTGCTTGGGGGTGCCCCCCGGTCTGGCCCCGTTGACGATGGGCCGCCGGGCCTGGGAGCGCCGGGTGGAGCGGCCGGCCTCGTGGTACCTCGACCTCGGGCTCGTCGCCGGCTACGTGGACGGCACCGGCGGCCGGACCTATCACCACACGGCTCCGGTGAGCATGGTCTTCGCCCTGCACGCCGGTCTCGGCGTGCTCCTCGAAGAGGGGCTGGAGGAGTGCTGGGCCCGGCACGGCCATTGCGGACAGACGCTGCAGGACGGCCTGGAGGCCATGGGCCTCGAGCTGCTCGCGCCCGAGGACCACCGCTTGCCGCAGCTGACCACCGTCAGGGTCCCGGAGAGACTGCCGGGCGCAATGGGCGAGGCCGATGTTCGCCGGCTGCTGCTCGAGCGCCACCGGATCGAGATCGGAGCCGGTAGCGGGCCGTTGGCCGGCAAGGTGTGGCGCATCGGTTGCATGGGCGACAGCGCCCGTATCGCCAACGTGACGCTGTTGTTGGCGGCTCTGGCCGAGGTGCTGGAGCGGTGATCGGCCGCACGTCACGGACGATCCCGCTGGAGCTCTCGGGATGGCGGGTGCGCCTGCGCACCTTGACCGAGGACGACTATCAGGAGTGGCACGCCGTGCGGACCAGGTGCCGGGACTGGCTGGTTCCTTGGGAACCGCGCCCGGCCGGGGCGCCGCCCGCTCCGGAGGACAGGGGCAGCTTCGCCGCTCGCTGTGCGGCGCGCGAGCGGGAACGTCAGATCGGAAGTGGCTACGGCTTCGGCATCTTCGTGGAGGGAAAGCTGACGGGGGAGATCACCCTCTCCTCGGTCCAACGCGGCCCGTTCCAGAACGCCTTTGTCGGCTACTGGGTCGACCGGGATCTGGCCGGACAGGGCATCGTGCCCGAAGCGGTGGTGGTCGTGCTCCGCTTCGCCTTCGAGGAGCTGGGGCTGCACCGCGTGGAGATCGCCATCGTCCCCCGCAACCACGCCAGCCGGCGGGTGGCGGACAAGCTCGGCCTGCGGGAGGAGAGTGTGGCCCTTCGGTACCTGGAGATCGACGGCCGCTGGGAGGACCACGTGCGCTACGCCATCACCGCCGAGGAGTGGGCCCAGCGCCGTGACGAGCTGCTGTTGGCGTGGCTCAAGCGGAGGTGACGGTGGTCAGCCGGCGCCGTCGGTGCGAACCACCGCCGAAGAGCGCCGGAAGAACTGCTCGACGTCCTGCTCGTAGGTGTAGGAGGGCGGCGCCTTGCCCAGGCTGCGGCGTAGCCGGGTGGCACGGATGAAGCTGTCGACCGTGCCGGCGGTGGTGTAGCGGCAGGAGAAGCCGGTCTTGGAGAGCCGGGTGGTGTCGATACCCCGGCCGTAACGCAGCAGGCCCTCCATCTCGGGCGGGAAGTCGATGAAGCCCATGCGTACCAGGGCGGCCGCCGCTGCCCGGGTGCCCACGGGAGGCAACGGGAGCAGACGGGTGCCGCACAGCGCCGCCACTTCGCTCCACGGCAAGCGGCCGGCGCCGGCCACGTTGTAGAGCCCGGGTATGCGGTGTCTGGTGACGTGCTCGAGCGAGCGGACCACGTCGTCTTCTTCCACGAACTGCAGGAGCGGGTCGTAGCCGGCGATCGACGGGCACAGGGCCCGGCTCAGGTTGGAGCTGATGGGGGTGACGATGTCGGTGCCGAGCACGTTGGCGAAGCGCAGCACCGACACCACAGTGGCCGGGTTGTCCTCGGCGAAGTCGCGCACGAAGCTCTCGACTTCGAGCAGCGACCGCTCCACCCGGGTGCGGGCCGGCGAGGTCCGGCCGGTCTCCTCGCGGAACCACGTCGGGTCGGTGGCGGCGGACCCGTAGACCAGCGAAGCGGATTTGACCACCACCTGTCGCACCGAGGAGCTGGGCTGGCCGGCGGCGGCCAACAGGTTCATGGTCCCGATGACGTTGATCTCGTGCAGGGTCCGGCCCGGCACCCGCGTGGAGTCCACCACCAGAAAGGTGTGGACGATGGTGTCCACCTGGGTCGCCCGCACGATGCGCGACAGGATCGAGTACGTCTGGTCGGCACGGACGAACTCGGCCCGCTCCAGCGGCACCGACGGCTCGCTCGTGCCCATGCCCAGGATCATCTCCACGTCCGGGTCGGACTCGAGAGCCTGAGCCATGCGCCCAACCCAGAAGGTGTCGAGCCCGTGATGAGAACCCGCCGGCCCATCTCAGCCGAACCACACGCTGCG
>DATHCF010000342.1:0-9368 GCA_035319705.1 Acidimicrobiales bacterium
CATTTCCTCGACAGCCTGGCGTTCTTGGCTGTGGCCCCCTTGGGTCATTGGCAATGGCCAATCCTGTGGTTCCCGGACCGCATATTCCATGGTGTCCTCCTATCCACACCCTGCCGCACCCCAGCGGTGGAGAAACACCACTGTAACTACTCCGCTGTGACTTATCCACAGGGATCAATTTCGGTTTGTCAAGTATACGGTTGCCGTCGCTCGCTGGGCTGTCGCCGCGGGCCGGCGCCGGCCGCTCGGGCCGGCGCGAGCTGCTAAGGCCGGCCGGCGCCGACCAAGCCGTTGGTCCAGATGGGCTGGATCTGCACGTCCTCGCCCGTCTCGGGGGCGTCGATCACGTCGCCGCTGCCGACGTACATGCCGACGTGCTGGACCGAGCTGGTCCCGTCGTCCCAGAACACGAGGTCGCCCGGTTGCAGGTCCGACATGTCCACGTGGGGAATGGCGTCGTACTGCTCCTGGGCGGTCCGCGGCAGCTGCACGCCGGCCTGTGCCCACGACCACTGGGTCAGCCCCGAGCAGTCGAAGCCGGGGTCGGGTGAACCCTTGGGCGACTCCCCTCCCCACACGTAGGGCACCCCGAGCTGGCTCTCGGCTGCCTGCACGGCGCCGGCGGCGCCCGGCGACACCGCCACGTCGGAGCTGACGACGTCGGCTTGCGGCGCCTGCTGGGCCTCTTCGGCCAGCTGCTGCTGGTACTCCGCCGCAACCACCGCTTGTCGCGCCTGCTGCTGCTGGGCGAGCAGGGTGGCCACTTGGCCCTTCACCTGGCTGAGCTCCGACTGCTGCTGTGCCGCCAGCTGCTGCGCCTGCTGCTCGGAGGCCGCCACCTGCGCTTCACTGGCGCGCGCTTGGGCCTCGGTGGCCGCCACCTGGGCCTGCTCGGCGGAGAGGGCGCGCTGTTCGCCGTGCAGCACGTCGACAGTGTTCGTCAGGCTCGCCCCCACCAGATCCTGGTACTCGTGGGTGACCGTGGACTTCTCGTCCGGTGCGGTGAAGATGCTGGCGAACGAAGCGTCGGTGGCACCGCTCACGTAGGTCTCGATCGCCTCGTTGCGAAGCACGGACTGCGTGGCGGCCACATGCGCCTGGGTCGCCGCCACCTGTGCCTCGATGGCGGTGAGCTGGGCATCGAGCGAGGCCACTTGCTGCTGCGCCGTCTCGTATTGCTGCGAGAGCTCGTCGAGACGGGCTCCCTCGGTTTGCAGTTGCCCCTCGATCTGCTCCGCTTGGGCCTGCGCCCCCTGCAGCTGGCCGTTGATCTGATTCAAGTTGGCCTGACTGGAGGAGACGGGGTCGGCCACCGCGCGCGCGGCGGGTAGCGCCACCCACCCGGCCACGGCGACGACAGCCACAGCAGAAGAAAGGATCCGGCGCCGCGCCCACATTCCACGTCGAAGACGCGGTGGCCGCGAAGCCCAACCGGCGTCGGTCACAATGGGCCCCATTTGTAACAAGGGCGACCGCCCGATTCAAGCAATTCGCCGCACCGCCATTGCCACCCCGTCACGGATGCCTTGCAATGACTTGCGATGATCAGCCGGTCAGCACCGCCATCTCAGAAAGCGATGTCGCTCCCGGCCGGCCTGCCGGCGACGTCAAGGCCCGTAGCAGATACCGCTCGGGCTGGTGCAGTAACCGCTGGCGGGCGAGCCGATCTGTGGCGTGGGCTGCGTGATCGTGGTGGTCGTCGTCGTGCTCGCAACGCTGGACGGAACCGTCTGCACGGGAGCGGTCGCGGCCGCCGCTGCCGCCGTGCTGCCGGTGCTGACCGAGGTCCCGGCCGTCGCCGGAGCCGGCGTGGTCACGCCGCTGGCCGGTGATGACCCAACGACCACTCTGCGTGGGTGTGCGGGAGAGCGGGGGGACGAGCCGGCCACAGCCAGTGCGACGAAGGCGGCCGCCACGACCACGCCCACCAGGGCGGAAGCGATGATCCGCACCCCACGACTCCCCACCGGGTGAAATTGTACGCGTATGTGGCAAGAACGTCACGGGCGGCGCACACTTGCGACAGGCCCCTCGTCACCGCCCTCCCGGAGGCCGACGGCAAGGCCACGAGAAGGCGTCGCCACCGAAGGGCAGCGGACTGGGGCGGCGACAGGGAGGGATCGCCGGTGACCAACGAGCCTGCTGACCGACGATGGGCCGACCTCGAGGCGATCCGGGTGCTCAAGCACCAGTACCTGCGCTTCCTCGACTGCAAGCGCTTCGAGGAGCTCGGCCGGCTGCTCACCGACGACGTACGGTCGTCCTACGACTCGGGAGCCATGTCGCACGAGGGTCGCGATGCGGTCGTCGCCTTCCTGTCGAAGGCACTCGGCGATCCCGGCGTGGTCACCATGCACACCGGACACCATCCGGAGATCGCTTTCAACTCCGACAGCACCGCCACCGGGACGTGGTATCTCGAAGACCGCGTCATCGTCACCGGGCAGGACTTCGAGCTGCACGGAACGGCCATCTACCACGACGAGTACCGCAAGCACGACGGCCGCTGGCTCATCAGCGCCACCGGCTATGTCCGCATCTTCGAAGAGGCGCGCCGCCGCTCCACCGGCGAGGTGCTGACGTGGCGCACCATGTTCGAGTAGCACACCCGCTCAGGGCACGAGCACGACCTTGCCGCTGATCGAGCGGTCGAGCAGCCCGGCCATCACAGCGGCGGCGTCCTCCAACGGGCGCTCCACCGGCACGGTCGGGTGCAGCCGCCCGTCGGACACCAAGTCGAGCAGCTCGGCCAGCAGCTCCCGGTTTCCGCTCGGGTCCGACATGGCCCACGCGCCCCAGTCCACCCCCACCACCGTGCGGTTGTTGAGCAGCACCTGGTTGAGGGGGATGGTGGCGATGGGACCGGAGGCGAAGCCGATCACGCAGAAGCGCCCGAAAGTCTTGGTGGCACGCAACGCCGGCTCGCTGTGACGCCCGCCCACCGGGTCGACCACCACGTCCACTCCTCCTCCCGACAGCTCCCGGGCCCGCGTCTTCAGGTCCTCGCGCTCATAGGCCACGACGCAACGGACGCCGAGGGCCTTGACCCTGGCCAACCGCTCCTCGCTGGAGGCGGCGGCGATCACCTGCGCGCCGAGCGAGAGGGCGACGTCACAGGCGGCCAGTCCGATGCCGCCGCCCGCTCCGAGCACCAGCACCCACTCCCCGTCACACAGATTGGCCCGGCGTGCCAGGGTGAACCACGCCGTGGAGTAGCTCTGGATGAAGGCGGCGGCCTGTCCGTAGCTCAGGTGGTCGGGAATGGGCTCGACGGCGTCGGCGCTCACCAGCACCTGCTCGGCGAAGGCCCCGAATCCCGTCATGACCATGACCCGGTCGCCCACGTTCACCCGGGTGACGCCGTCGCCCACCGCGGACACGTCCCCGGCGATCTCGCCGCCGGGTACGTAGGGGACCGCCGGCTTCATCTGGTAGCGGCCCTGGCAGATGAGACCGTCCACGAAGTTGACCCCCGCGGCGCGTACCGCCACCACCACCTGCCCCGGCCCGGGCACCGGAGCCTGGCGTTGCTCGACCGCCACCCCGTGCACCGCCCCGATCTCGCTGCACACCACGGCACGCACGGGGAAAAGGGTAAGCCATCGGCCGAAGCGGCCGGACACGGGCTCGTGGCCTACCATCGTCGGTCGGCCGACAAAGGGGGCTCATGGACATCCTGCGCACACCGGACGGACGCTTCGACGCATTGCCCGGTTACGGCTTCGAGCCCCACTACGTCGACGTGCCGGCCGGTGACGGAAGACGCTCGCTGCGAGTGCACCATCTCGACGAAGGCGATCGTCACGCCGGCGAGACCGTGCTGCTCATGCACGGCGAGCCGTCGTGGTGCTACCTCTACCGCACCATGGTGCCGGTGCTGGCCGAGGCCGGTTACCGGGTCGTCGTCCCCGATCTGGTCGGTTTCGGCCGCTCCGACAAGCCGGCGGCGCGTGGCGAGTACACCTACGCCCGCCACGTGGAGTGGATGCGGGCCGCGCTGTTCGACGGGCTCGGCCTCAGCGGGCTCACCCTGGTCGGCCAGGACTGGGGTGGCCTCATCGGACTGCGTCTGGTGGCCGAGCACCCCGATCGCTTCCGCCGGGTGGTGGCGGCCAATACCGGGCTCCCCACCGGCGACACGGACATGGGCGAGGCCTTCCTGGCCTGGCAGCGCTTCTCCCAGGAGGTGCCCGAGATGCACATCGGGCGCATCGTCAAAGGCGGTTGTCGGAGCGAGCTGTCGGCAGAGGTGATCGCCGCCTACGACGCCCCGTTCCCCGACGAGTCCTACAAGGAAGGGGCCCGCCAGTTCCCCACGCTGGTACCCACCCGTCCCGACGATCCGGCCTCGGAGGCCAACCGCCGGGCATGGGAGGTGCTGCGCGGCTTCGACAAGCCCTTTCTCTGCGCCTACAGCGACGGCGACGCCATCACCAGGGGAGCGGACAAGCTCTTCCTCGAGCAGGTGCCGGGGGCCAAGGGCCAGCCGCACACCACCATCGCCGGCGGCGGCCACTTCCTCCAGGAGGACCGCGGGCCGGTGCTGGCCCGGGTGGTGGCCGACTTCGTCCGCACGAACGCGCCGGGCTGAACCATGGGGCGCAAGATCCTGTTCGTCACCACCGACCAGCAGCGTTATGACTCGCTCGGCTGCAACGGCGGGACGGTGGCGCGCACCCCGGTGCTCGACCGCCTGGCCGCCGAAGGCATCAACTACCGCCGCGCCATGAACCAGAACGTGGTGTGCATGCCGGCTCGCTCGAGCATGCTCACCGGCCAGTACGTACGGACCCATGGCGTGTACGCCAACGGCGTCCCTCTGCCCGCCGATGCGCCCAGCATCGCCGCCCACCTGAACGACCACGGCTACCGCACCGCTCTACTCGGTAAGGCGCACTTCGAGCCGGCCATGGACCTGCGCGGCCGGTGGCCCGAGAACCGTCTCGCCGCCGAGGACTCCACCGGACCGCACCGGGGCTTCGAGCACCTCGAGCTGGCCATGCACGGGCCCATGCCGCTGTGGCACTACGGCAAGTGGCTCATGGGGCAGCCCGGGCACCACGAGCGCGGCTTCTACCAGCTGTTCGTCACCGGCCCCGACGGTCGTCTGGCCATGAACGGTGCCGGAGGGGGCGACACCGGCGCCACGCAGCTCGCCGTCAACCCCGTGCCCCGCGAGCTCTACCACACGGACTGGACGGCTGAACGGGCCATCGCCTGGCTGCGCAGCCTCGACGCCGAGGACGACTGGTTCTGCTGGGTCAGCTTCCCTGACCCACACCATCCCTGGGACCCGCCCGCCTCGGAGCTGGGCCGGGTGGACTGGCACGATCTCGACCTGCCCGAGGCGCATCCGGGGAGCGCGGAGGCCTGCCGCAAGATCCTCGAGTCCAAACCCCGGCATTGGCTGGCGTACTTCGAGGGATGGCACGCCAACCTCGAAGGCGGTCCGGCCGACTTCGTCCCGGCGCAGATGACCCACGACCAGGTGCGCGAGGTGAACGCCTTCACCCACATCGAGAACGAGCTCATCGACGAAGCGGTCGGGCGCGTCCTCGACTGCGTCGCCGAGCGGGGCTGGGCCGGCGACACTGACGTGGTCTTCACCACCGACCACGGCGAGCTCCAAGGCGACTTCGGCCTGCTCTTCAAGGGCCCGTACCACTGCGAGGCGCTCATGCACCTGCCGCTCATCTGGCGGCCGGCGCCCTCTGCCGGCATCGCCCCGGCGGTGGTGGAGGACCCGGTGGGCCACGTCGACCTGGCCGCCACCTTCGCCACCATCGCCGGCCTGGAGATCCCCGATTGGGTGCAGGGCACCGCCCTTCCCACCGGGCCGGACCGCCGCCGCGAGCGCATGATCACCGAATGGGACAGCCAGTTCGCCGAGGAGGACCTCCACCTGCGCTCGCTGTACCGGGACGGATGGCTCGTCACGGCGTACGAAGAAGGCGGTGGCTACGACGGCGGCGAAGGAGAGCTGTACGACCTGGCCGAGGACCCGCTGCAGTGGAACAACCGGTGGGACGACCCCGCCTATCGCGCCCGGCGCGACGAGCTGGTGACCGACCTCTACGACAACCTGCCGCCTTCGCGCCCGGAAAGGCTCGCCGTGGAGGCCCCGGTCTGAGGAACGGTGAGGTTGTAGCTGTGTAGCACCGGACCGCCGGCGCCCCAGCCGATCACGGTCATCGAGCCGGTGGCCAGGTACAGCCGCCATGCCAGCTCGTCACCGGCGCCAAGCGCCCACGCCACCGCGGCCTTGATGGGAGAGACGTGACTCACCACCACCACGTCTCCTCCACGGTCGCCCGACCGTGCGGCGCCGTGCTCGGCGAACAGCTCGTCGCAGGCGCCACGCACCCGAGCGCCCATCTGGGCCAGGGTCTCGCCTCCGGATGGCCGGTACTGCGGATCGGTACGCCACCTCTGCCACACCTCGGCCGGAACGTCGCCGAGCGGCTGGCCGTCGTAGATGCCGTAGTCGACCTCCACCCAGCGATCGTCGACCTCGATGTCGAGGCCCAGACCGAGCGCCTCGGCCGTCTGCCGGGCACGTCGAAGTGGACTGGAGACGAGGCGGCCGACGGGGCCGAGCAAGCGGCCGATGGCCCGGGCCTGTTGCACGCCCAGCTCGGTCAACGGCGACTCGGCCCGCCCGAGCAGCCGCCGCTCGGCGTTGGCCTGCGTCTGGCCGTGGCGGACCAGTACCAGCACGGCGGGCTACCGGCGGGTGCCTGGCGAAGACGCCGGCCGGCCCGGCGCCGTCACCGAACCCGTCACCGGACCAGGATTCTGCCGCAGTTGTCGCAGAGGATGATGGCCTCCGGCGAGGCGTGCTTGATCCGGTCCACCTCCATGGCCGGCAGGGTGAGATGACAACCGGTGCACGAACTGCCCACCAGCCTGGCCGCTCCCGTGCCCCCGAGCTTGGTCCGCAGCGCCTCGTAGCGCGACAGCAGCTCGGCGGGAAGGCCGGCGGCGGCCTGTCCGCGGGCGGCCAGCTCGGCGTCGATCTGGGCGTCGATCTCCTTCTCGGCTTGCCCGAGAGAGGACCGCAGCTCCCCGATACGGGTGTCGATCCCGTCGCGCTCGACCTCGGCTGCCTGCAGCGCGCCGTCGAGGGGCTCGAGCTGCTCCATCAGCTCGAGCTCCCGGTTCTCCAACTCGCTGACGTGACGCCGCAACTGGCGCACCTCGTCGTCCATGGCGGCCAGATCGCGCGCCGAGCCCACCTGGCCGCCGTACATGCGGCGCTCCAAGCTCTCCTTGCGCTCGTTGGCCGCCTCGATCTGCCCCTCGAGCGTGGACTGGCGCTCGGCCAGGCCGTCGCGCTCGACGCGGACCTCGGAGCTCCGGGCTTCGAGACGGGCACGGCGGGCCTCGAGGTCGGCCAGCTCGGCCCGCTCGGGCAGGGTGGCGCGCCGGTGCCGGAGCTGGTCGACCTTGGTGTCGTGGTCCTGCAGGGTGAGCAACTGTTCGAAGGTGCCGGTCATGGACGGGAGGCGCTGATCATGGGTGGATGGTGTCGCCGGTCACCGACGAGTCTGCCGCGCACTGCCGGCGCGCCACCTCGAGGGCGCCCCGAAGTGCGTCGTCGGCCACTTGGAGGGCTTCGTCCCACGAGTACCACCGGGCCTCGGGGCTCTCCCCCGGCGGAGGATCGGGGCGGCGATCCTCGGCGAGAAGCAGGTACCGCAGGTCGAGGTGCTCATGTCCTTTGGCGGCGTCGTGGACGTCGAGGTGGATGAGGCGCGGGCCGCCGGCGGGATGCGACAACGACAGCCCCGTCTCCTCCTCCGCCTCTCGGCGGGCCGCCTCCCACGGCGACTCGCCCGGGTCGACGTGCCCTCCCGGTTGCATCCAGCGCCCGAGGCGCTTGTGCAGGTGCAGCACGGTGCCTCTGCGGCCGACCACCACCGCCGAAGCGGTCACATGGGTGGGGCCGGTTCGTTCGTCGAACGGCCGGTCCAAGGAGTCGAGCGCCTGGAGGAATTGCCGCCGGGCCTGCTCCTCGCGGGGATCGGCGGGGACATGGGCCGCTACGACCTGCCGCAGCCACCCGTCGAGCTCCGGCGGCCAGCAGCGTCCTCGCCCGTCCTCTTCAGGCCGGCGCGCCACATCAGCCATCCCTAGCACAGCTGGGCCATCACCTCGTCGGCCCGGAAGAGTGCCCAGCTCACCGGCCCCCAGCGGACCGCCGGCGGCCGGCGTTCACAGCTGGTCCACGACGGGCACACAGCTTCCGGAAGTCCCGGCGTGGGATCCTTGTTGCACACAGACAGGGCCGGCGAGGGGCCGGTCCAGGGCGGCCCGAGGTGGCCGTCTCCGGCGAGGAGGCCGGGCGACGACATGAGACAGAGCATCCGAATCGGCACCTACGCCGGCATCCCGGTGGGCGTGAACTGGAGCGTGCTCGTCATCTTCGCCCTGGTCACCTGGGAGCTGGCCGACTACGTCTTTCCGCAGACCTACGGCGGCGGGGTCCGTGCCGCCTACTGGGTGGCGGCGGTGGTGGCGGCGGTGCTGTTCTTCGCCTCGCTCTTGGCCCACGAGCTCTCGCATGCCGTGGTGGCCCGTCACAACGGGGTGGGCGTGCGCTCCATCACCCTGTGGCTCTTCGGCGGGGTGGCGCAGCTGCAGGGCGAGGCCCACGACGCCGGGGCCGATTTCCGCATCGCCGTCATCGGGCCCACCACCAGCGCGCTGCTGGCCGGCGTGTTCGGCGCAGCCGAGGTCGGCGCCCACTCGCTCGGGCTCACGGGGCTGCCCGTCGACGTGCTGTCGTGGCTGTGGAAGATCAATCTGCTCCTGGCCGTCTTCAATCTGATCCCTGGCGCCCCCCTCGACGGCGGTCGCATCCTTCGCGCCAGCCTGTGGAAGCTCCGTGGCGACCGCATCCGGGCCAGCGTGGCCGCGGCGCGCGCCGGGCGTTTCTTCGGCCTGCTGCTCGTCGTGCTCGGTTTCGCCGCCTTCGCGTACTACGACGACGCCTTCTTCCTGTGGCCGTCAGTGCTGGGCTGGTTCCTGTGGTCGGCCGCCGGGTCGGAGGAACGCGTGGCACGTCTGCGCGGCGGGGTGGCGCACCTGGCCGCCTGGCAGGTGATGTCGCCGAACCCGCCGTCGCTGCCGCAGGCCAGCACGGTGGCTGAGATGGTCAGCACCTTGTGGAACTACCGCGGTGACGCGCTGGCCGTCACCGACGAGCGGGGATGGCTGAGCGGGCTGGTGACGGCCCAGGCGGTGCGGGCCGTCCCCGAAGCCCAGCGGCACGAGATCCGGCTGCGCGACATCGCCGTGCCGCTGGCCCGGGTGCCGGTGGTCCGGGCGGGCGACCCTGTGGCCGTGCTCCTCGAGCGGATGAGCGC
>DATHCF010000343.1:0-7392 GCA_035319705.1 Acidimicrobiales bacterium
CGACGAAACTCTGAGCACCGCCTTCACCGGCTCACCGAACGGGCGGCCATGGCGGCTCTTCATGGGCCAACCCCGCCACAGCGAAGTGGACGAGCTGCTACCGGTGGGCACCGAGGTCAATGTCAGAACGCAGTACCTCGACTCGTGGACGAGTGGCTTCGTGGTGGTGGCACACCTCGAGGACGGATACCGGCTCCGACGGCTCTCCGACGGCTCCGAACTTCCCGGAGAATTCGCCCGAATCGACGTGCGCTCGGCCACCGAGTCTCCCTAGGAGCAGCGATGAGCGGGAGCTAGACGAGTAGGCGGCCTGACCTCCCCAGACGATCATCTGCTGGCCGGTCCACACCGTCGCCTCCCCGGAGCGGGCGGCGAGAGGAGCGGTGGGAATCGCTGACCAGGTGTCTTTAGCCAACGCGGATGCCGACGAGGCGACAGAGCCACACCCCGGAGCAGCGCCGGCGCAAGCACTTGATGAGGGCGAAGGCTGGGAGCAGGCATAGAGAACAAGCGACATCAAACCGGTGGCGGCAAGGACGTGCAGGCGCGCCCGACCCATAACGCTCAGTGTGTGCCTGACAAAGGGGCCGATCAACCGTCCGAGTTTGCCGGCTATCGGTGCGGCCCATAGCCACCCCTGAGCCCGCCAACCCGGTCGGTATCGCTCGAGGAGGGACTGACGCCGTCGGCCCCGAGAACGTCGCGGAGGGCCCTCGAGGTTCGACGCTCATTGCGCTGCAAGAAATGTGTTTTGTCCTACTCTTGTCCTACAAATCGGACCGAAGGCGGCCACCTCGGGCCGACCCAAGCTATCGGTGCCGATGATCATCCCAGCTCAGACGCACTGCAGCGGTTCTGAGCGGAGCCTGGCGGTGACCCCTCTCCCGTTAGCAGTGAGTCCGATTCGGCCGCTCTCGCACCTCTCCACCTGGGTTTTCGAACAGGCACGGGCTTGGCCGTCCCATAGTCGTCCTACGACCCGGTGGTCGCATTCTGCCATGCCGAGTGCATAACGGGGCGCGGGCCCATGCCGGAACGTCCTCGTGCGGGAACGTCGGCAGTTGCGAGCTTTCAGAGAAGAACCCTCGGATTGTCCGACTGGTCACCGAGAGCCGAGGCCATCAGCAAGAGCCGTTTGGCGGTCATCAGGTCCAACCACTCGTTGTCGGCCGTCCCGAGGCTCTGCCGGTTATGGCGTGACAGCAACTCCTCTACCTCTGCCGCCGCGGCCCGAACGACCACGGTGTCGTGATCGGCAGCCTCCCACAGCTCGCAGTGGGCGTTCTTGCCATAGGGAGAAGGCTCGCTGGCCAGATCCCGCGCTCTGCGTACCAGGTGCTCGACCGCCAGAGGAGTCGATGGGTCTTCCGCCCCGGTAGTCGAACGGCGGGGACTGCTGTGGGATGTCTGCGCGACATCGACAATCACGTCCTCGCCGTAGACGTGGTGCCAGGCGTCGGCTTCGGCTGGCCTCAGCTCGTTCCAGGCATGACTTTCCCACCCACACTCACAGCGGGCGCGGTGGGAATTCCCTCGTCGTTCGATCGTCACCACATGATCTTGTGCTCGTCTCAACCGCCCGACCTCCTGGGTCCCGATGAGGGACAACAGTACCCGCCGTCAGCGCGGAGCACTCTGAGCGACATGCGCCATGTAGACCAGGCTCCGTCTTAACGTTGGACTCGTGGTGCAGGCAGCGCTCATCCTCGCTTTCCTGCCGCTCTGCGCATTGGGCGGCGTGACCCTTGCGCCGGAGCGCATGGATACCGCACCGGTAGCGTGGCCGAGGGGCCCCCGACCGGTCGTGACCTTCACAGCATGGATCGGCGGCCTCAAACATGGCCCTGAATGCTTCGTCACTGGTCGTGTTCTTCTTTGTGTTCCCGTCCCTCGTGGCGTCGCTCCTCTTCTGGCTGATGCCGTACAGCCTCGTCCTCGGCTTCATCGCCGTTGCGGTATACGTTCGTGAACGCCACTCGGTGATGAAGTCGGCGGCGCCACCCAGACGATGGGCGATTGCCCGCGTCCTTTCGCTCTCCATCGTCATGTTGGGGTGCATCGTCCTCAGCATCGTGCTCCTCCACAATTCCCAGCTGGGCAGTTTCGATCCGGGAGGACCTTGATCGGGCGGCCTTCCTCGACCAACCCACCTGCCACGACAAGGCTCCTGCGCCTGCGCCCAGCCCTGCACCTCATTCCCCTCGTCCATAGGGACCCGTGAGTCATGGTCGAATAGACAGGTGATCACCGGCCAGGACATCCGACTCGAGGTGGGCGGCCGGACCCTGGTCAAGGACGCCTCGTTCCTGATCGCAGGCACCGACAAGGTCGGGCTGGTAGGTCGCAACGGCGCCGGGAAGACCTCGCTTCTGCACTTCATCCTCGGCGATGCCCCGTCCCATATCCGCGCCGCTGGTGCCGTTCGGATCGAGGGGACTGTCGGCTACCTTCCCCAGGCGCCGGTTCCCGGCGGCCTCGGCATCGATCCGAGCGCCCTGTCACATGTGTTGTCGGCCCGCGGCCTCGACGCCCTCGACGACCACCTGCACAAGGCCCAGGCGGCCATGGCCAGGGAACCGACGGAAGAGAACATTTCTGCGTTCACCGAGCTGGAGGAGCGCTACCGCGCCGCCGGCGGCTACGACATGGAGGGTCGGCTGGCCCGAATGGCCGACGGCCTGGGACTCCACCAGCAACTGCTGTTCGAGGACGTGTCGTCGCTGTCGGGAGGCCAGCGGCGACGGGTCGACCTCATGCGGGTGCTCTTCCAGGCTCCTGACACCACGGTTCTCGACGAGCCGACCAATCACCTGGACCTGTCGGCCAAGAGGTGGTTGATCGACGAGCTGCGGGCTCTGCCCGGCAGTTTGCTGGTGGTGAGCCACGACCTGCGTCTGCTCGACGAGGCCATCACCAAGGTCCTCTACCTATCCGATCACCAGCTGCGGCAGTTCAAGGGCACGTATTCGGGCTTCCGTTCGCAGCTCTCGGCCGACATCGCCCAACGCCAGAAGACGGCCTCCATGGAGGCGGCCCAGATCCAGAAGATGCGCGCCCAGGCCGACAAGTGGCGCCACAGCACCGAAGCCCAGGCCCGAAAGGCGAAGATCCTCGATCGCAAGGTCGAGAAGCTGCAGACCAACCGGACGGAGGTCATAAAGCGGGAACGCAAGGTGCGCTTCCGACTGCCGGACCCGGCCCGCTCTGGAGCGCTGCCGTTGGTGGTGCGCAACCTGGCCGTCTCCTACGACCTTCACCACGTCCTCTTCGACGTCGACATCGTCGTCGAACGAGGCCAGCGCGTGGCCGTGGTGGGGCGCAACGGCGTCGGCAAGTCGTCGCTCCTGCGCTGCCTGGCCGGGATCCAGGAACCCAGCAGTGGTTCGGTGGAGCTCGGCTACAACACCGTGGTCGGGTACTTCGCCCAGGAGCACGAACAGATCGACCCCGATCGCACCGTGCTCGGCAACATCGACGACAAGGTCCTGCCAAAGGAGTCCGACAGGCGGAAGCTGCTGGGTTCCTTCGGGCTCACCGGTGCCACCGCCGAGCAGCTGCCGCCTTCGCTTTCGGGTGGCGAACGGGCAAGACTCAGCCTGGCCATGGTGGCGGGGGGCGCCGCCAATTTGCTCGTCCTCGACGAGCCGACCAACAACCTCGACCCGGCCTCTGTCGAGGCGGTGGGTGCGATGCTCGCCACCTGGCCGGGGACGATCGGCGGTGAGCCACGACCGGCCCTTCGTCGAGGCTCTGGCTCCCACGCATGTCCTGCGACTTCCCGAGGAGCGTCACACCTATTGGCGTGAGGAATACCTCGACGAAGTCGAGCTTCGCTGATCCTGAGCCTGCCGCCACGGTCCGTCCGGGTCCGCTGTCCAAGAGGCCACGCGGCCGTTCTGTCGTGGACCAAGGCCTCTAGGTCCGAGGGCCGTTGCGCCGGACAATCATCTCTGGAGTCGGTTGCGGATCGGGGGGTTCCCGCCATGATCGACGATTTGGAGAGAGAACGGCTACGACGTCAGGCCCGAGTTGACTGGGAGAAGGCCAAGCGACTCCGGCGACGGGCTGCGGAGCTCAGATCAGCCTCGATTGACACAGTCCGCGCCGCACGGGAACTGGGATCTCGAGCTGCGGGCCTGAGATCCGCTTCGGCGGAGAAGGCCTACGCCGCAGAAGAATTGCGGCGGGAAGCCGCAGGACTGGCTCTCGCCAAAGATCTGCACGTTCGTTCGACCGACGATCACCCCCCGCAGGCGCCTGCCCAGCTGTCCCCGGACGCCGCCTCGCCGGGGAGGACCGTCAATCCCACCCTCCTCGAGGCTCTGGTGGACCAGACGATCCGTCGATGGGATCCCCGGGAAGAAGAGGAGGCGGAAGCGAAGGGCCAGGGGGTCGGCCTGGTGGCCTCGATCAACCTACCGACGCTGGTACGCCTGGAGCAGCTGACGGGATCCCGCCTGGGCTACGTCGTCGGGGCCAACGACGCCGGAGCTGCGCTCGGGCTTGCCATCGCCACCCAGCCGGATATCTCGATCGTCGACACCAGGTTGGATCTGGCCAACGGCTCCGACTTGGCCGCCATACTTCCCTTCTACGCGCCACGGACGAAGACCCTCTTGCTCACCGACGACCATGACCTGGCCGCCAGGGCACAGCTCGTAGGCGCCGACGTCATGTCTCGACGATTCTCCGATCAAGATCTGCTTTCCTGGATTTCGAACGCTGCCGCTTAGCCGCAATCCGCGGCCAAACTCGAGTCGGTCGTGAGTTCGATCCGTGCGCGGCCTGTGCAGTCGAGACGCGGCGGCGCCCGGTGAGACATACGCGCCGATCCCCATGAAGCCGGCGAGCAGCGGCAGAGGATGGCGACAGGGCTCTCCGGCGTCCCCGTGCCCATATTGGGGATCAAGGCACGCTGCCAGTGCCGCCGCCGCAGCCGCTGAAGCTGCCCGAGGATTACGCCGTGCAGTTCACCGTCTCGATCCCCGACGACGTGCCGAGATAGATGGTGTTGGCGCCGCTCGACAGGGGCTCGGCCGTCGACGTCGAAGGCGTCATGGTGATGGTGCTGGCGGGCAGCGAGCCGTAGTGGCGACAATGCCCTCGATGAAGTAGTTGAGGATCTTCTCGCCGTAGAGCGCGGACCGGGCGGAGGAGCGACGCGATTAGGGCGAGCCGCCGCCGACCGCCTGGGAACGAACGAGCCAACTCTGATACTGCGAGTGCTGGTTGCTGGCAATGGCGCATCCCCAAAAGATCGAGGTAATCCACACAAGGATCAGGCTTACTCCGGCTGTCGCCACCGCCAAAGCTAATCCGATGAAGAGCATGATGAGCATGATGACCGCTGGTCTCACCTGCGCGTAGAGCATGCCAAACGGCCCAAACAAAACTGTCAGAACGAATGCAACACCGACTGACTTGTCAGCTTGTGGAGGTTGGCTCGGCATGGCCATAGGACTCCTTCCTTCGACCAATGATCGGTCAGGCCGTGTGCACGTTCTAGGGGCGAAGGTCCCCCCGGGTGGCCCTTTGGGAACTACGGGCAGAGGGCCAACACCCGTGCTGACTTCCAGCCTTGTCAGCCCACCGGGACCTTCTCTGTCCGCTCGGACCGCCGCTGCTTGACATAGAGGGCACCGCCCCCGATCACAGCTGCGGCGGGAACGGCGAGGTCCGGCAGCGAGAACTCAGGTGTTTCGACGGGCACACTGTCACTGCGAGGCCTGGTCAGCTGGAACGTGTCGTACTGGCTGTAGTTCGGAGTGCCCGAGGTCTGGGTCGGCGCATGGTAGTAGGTCACCGTAATGGTGGTGTTGCCACCGGGTTGGCCGGGATCCACGCTGAACAGGGCGATCCCGTAGGCATCGGTGGTGTCCTTGTTGGCAGACCAGTTGCACGGCTCGCTCGAGTCGGGTAACGGCTTCGTCCCCGCCGGCACGGTCCCGTTGGCGCCGCCCCCGTAGGCAGCGCCCACCCGGATCTGGGTGAGCGTCGTCACGTTGGCCGTGCCGCTGTTGTAGGTGTTGTCTCGTTTGTTGGTGCCACCCCCGCCCAGCACCATGTAGACGGTGCCCTCTGAGGTGTTGAAGGGGCTCGTCTCGTCGGTCGAGACCACATCGGGGGTGAAGGTGTTGACGATCTCCCCGTTGGTGGAGTCCAGGATGGTCGGGCCGGCGGTGGTGTAGATGTAGTTGCTCTTCCACGACAAGTTGGAGGCGCCTTCCCACGTGGAGGTGCCGAGGTCGGCCGTAAAGCCCCGGACGGGGTAGGAGCGCTCGTAGTCGTGGTCGTGGCCGTTCAGGACCAGGTCCACCTGGTACTGGTCGAACAGCGGCACCCACGCCTGGCGGATCCCGGCATCGCAGCCGTTGTCCGTCGACGACGACAGCGCGCACTGATGCATCTGCACGATGATCCAGTCGATGGTGGTATCGGCTCGGGCGTTGGACAGGGTCTGCTCGAGCCACTGGGTCTGGGCATTGGGGACCGAACCTCCGGGGCTGAGCGTGCCGTTCGGGTTCTGCGTGAAGGTGCCCGTGTAGTACTGGTTGTACTGGTAGTCGTATGCCGAGATGGGATTGCTCTCGGCGTCGGAGGTGGCGACCCCGGCGACGTTGTAGGCGCCCGCCCCCTGGTAGCACACGTCGTTGGCGTCCAGGGCTATGAACAGCACAGACCCGACTCGGAACGAATAGAAGTTCCCGGGGAACGACGTGCCGTTGCTCGGGACCAGGTACCGGGTGTTGAAGGAGGCGTAGCCGTAGGGGCCGTTGTCCAGCTCGGCTTCGTGGTTGCCGATGCAGGGCATCCAAGGTCGGTTCGCCGCGGAGCGTTGCACGTTGAGCCCGAAGTCGCGCCAGACCTCCGGAGCGGGCTGGACGCCCGAGGTGGCCGTTCCGGTCTGGCCGCTCGAGTTGATGGTCTCCTTGTCCGCGTAGCACAGGTCGCCGTTGAGCAAGTGGAACAACGGGGCCAGGTTCTCGACCTCGCCGACGGCGTTGTAGGCGTTCCATTGCGATTCGCTGTAGGTGGTCGACTGGACGGTGGAGCCATTGGCCAGGGTGTAGGTGGCGCCGGCGCCCGGTGTGCCCAGGTCGCCGTAGCTGGTGAAGGTGAAGGGGAACCGCCCAGTCTGGGCGGTGCTGAAGCTGCTCTCGAAGGTGACCGACGGAGAGGCGGCGTCCTCGACGACGTAGGAGTACGTGGTGTCCGGCGTGAGCCCTGTGAGCGCCACGTGGTAGGCGTAGACGCTCTCACCGCTGAGCCCGTCGGTGTAGGACTTCTCCACGGCGCCGTAGACCGACGGGCTGCCACCGGAAGGCGTCAGTGTGACCTGCGGGGTCGTCTGCGGCTGAGGCGAGGCCCACGAGATGGTGAGCGAGTTGGAGG
>DATHCF010000344.1:0-8935 GCA_035319705.1 Acidimicrobiales bacterium
GAGCTGTCCGACGACCACCAGGGCATCCTGGTCCTGGACGGTGACGGCTCGGGGCACATCGGCGACGGCGCCTCGAGCGGCGCGGAGCGGCTCGAGCCGGGAGCGGCGCTGGTGGAGGCCCTGGGCATCGAGCGCGACGTGGTGTTCGACCTGGCCATCGAAGCCAACCGGCCCGACGCCGCTTCGGTGGCCGGCGTGGCGCGCGACCTGGCTGCCCGGATGAAGGTGCCGTTCCTCCTGCCCGATCCGCCTGAGCCGGTGTCGCCGGCCGGCTCGCCACCGGTCGGCCAGCTCGCCACCGTGGAGGTGGTCGACGGCGACCTGTGCCCGCGTTTTGTGGCACGGGTGCTGAGCGACGTGCGGGTCGGGCCCTCTCCCGACTGGGTGGCCCGGCGCCTGGCCATGGCCGGGATGCGGCCGCTCAACAACGTGGTGGACGCCTCCAACTACGTGATGTTGGAGCTCGGACAGCCCACCCACCCCTACGACCTCGATCGGCTGGCGGGCAGCGGGTTACGCGTGCGTGCCGCGCGCCGGGGAGAGGCCATCGTCACCCTCGACGGCAAAGAGCGCCGGATGGCCGAGCGTTCGGTGGGCGGCGCCGACGACGGGCGCGACTGTCTCATCTGCGACGCCGAGGACGATCCCGTGGGCATCGCCGGCATCATGGGCGGTGCGTCGACCGAGATCTCCGACGACACCACCCGGGTGCTGTTGGAGGCGGCCTACTTCTCCCCCATGGCGGTGGCGCGCACCTCCAAGCGCCTGGCCCTGCGCAGCGAAGCCTCCGCGCGCTTCGAGCGGGGATGCGACCCGTGGGGAATCGACCGGGCCGTGGGCCGCTTCATCGAGGTCCTCGTCTCGAGCGGCCCGGTCACCGTTGCGCCGGGGACCATCGACCTACGCCACGAGGTGCCGGGACCCCGGCGCCTCAGCGTGCGGATGGCGCGGGTCAACACCGTGCTCGGTACCGAGCTGCACAGCACCGAGGTGTCGGGGTTGCTGGAGCCGATCGGCTTCGAAGCGGCGGAGCGCACAGAAGGAGTGCTGGAGGTGACGGTGCCCACCTTCCGGCCCGACACCGAGCGGGAGATCGACGTCATCGAGGAGGTGGCGCGCCATTACGGCTACAGCCGCATCGTCCGGCGCCGGCCGCACGCGCCCCAGGTGGGGGCACTCACCTCTTATCAGCGTCAGCGTCGCTTCGTCCGTGAAGTCATGGCCGGACTGGGGGCGCTCGAGGCATGGACGCCGTCGTTGCTCGCTCCAGGCGACCACCGACGCGTCGGCTGGCCCGAGGGCATCACCCTTTCGAACCCGCTCGTACCCGACGAGTCGGTGCTGCGGCGGAGCATCCTGCCCGGGATGCTGCAGGCCCTGTCGGCCAACGTGGCTCGCCGGCAGGGCGACGTCCGGCTGTTCGAGATCGGTCACGTGTTCCCGCCTCCGGGGGCGCAGCGGGTGGCAGCCGCGCTGGCCGAGCGGGTCGAGTCCGTCGTCGACGAGCGCGAACTGCTGGCGCTGGCGCTCGCTGCTCCCGGCGACGATGCGATGGCCGCCTCGGCGGCCTGGTCGGTGCTGGCCCGGGCCCTCGACCTCGAGGGTGTCGAGCTGCAGGCTCCGGAGGTGGCGGCCACGGTTGACGCTGGCTCGGCCCTGTCGGGCGGGCTGCATCCCACCCGCTGGGCCCGGCTGGTCTCCGGCGCCACGGTCCTCGGTGTGGTGGGGGAGGTCGACCCCGATCTGCTGCAGGGCCTCGGCCTCGATCCCGATCGCCAGCGGGTGGGCTGGCTCGAGGTCGACCTGGGGCTGGTCCTCGAAGCGGTGCCCCGGCGCAGCGAGCTGGCCAGGGCCGAGAGCCGCTTCCCCTCGAGCGACGTAGACCTGGCCTTTGTGGTGGCCGACGAGGTGCCGGCGGCCGCCGTCGAGCAGACCCTGGCCCGGGCCGGGGGTGAGATGCTCGAAACGGTTCGCCTGTTCGACGTGTACCGGGGCACCGGAACGGACACCGGGACGCGCAGCCTGGCCTTCCGGTTACGGCTGCGCTCGCTCGACCACACCTTGACCGACGAGGAGCTTCAGCGCCTCCGGACCGGCTGCATCGAGGCCGTGGCGGCCGCGCACCGGGCCGTTCTGCGGGCCTGAGCCCGGGGCCATGGCGGGGGCGCCCCCGCCTGCCGGTCGGCCGGCCCGGCGTCGTCCCACGTCACCGCCCTGAACGCGGCAATGACGCCGAGGCCCCAGGTGCGTGTGGTACTGCTATTGGCACCAGAGAAAGGAGGTGGTCCAACTGCATAGTCAACGATTCGGGACCCTGGAGGTGGCTGGCCGCTAAGGCGGCTCGCTGGACCACCTGGCGAATTCGAGCCAGTTACCCGCCGGACCTCCAGCCGGGGACTCGTCCCACCCGGCGCAGTACGGAGGGATCGGTGCCTTTCCAGTAGTTCGTCGCGAGGGTGCCCTTCGGGGCACCCTCGCCGCGTCCGCCGCCGCCCGGCGTCACCCGGCCGAGCCTTCACTGTCGAGCACATCAGCCGGCAGCTCGAGCCCGTCGAGAACCGCCCGGGTCCGGCGGCCCATGAGCGGGTCCAGCTGCATCAGGTCGTCGGGGGAGAGGTTCTCCAAGAAGGCGCCGCCGACCAGCTCCTCGGCGTCGGGCGAGACGGTCGCCACCTCCTCCACGGCGGCCATCAGCTCGGCGAGATGAACAGCGGCCCTGTCGCCGGCTCGCGCCAGGTCACGGGCCAGTTCTGCCAACTCCTCGAAGACGACGGCGCCGCCCGGCTCTCCACCCGCCACCCTGGCGAGCTCGACGTATCGCTCGGCCAGCCGGGGCACCCGGCGCAGCACCAGGCCGACTTCGGGCTCCGGCTGCGGCTCGGTCATACATGGAACATACTGAAAGTCATCGAAATGTCAAGCAGGGCGGGGACTGGCTATCTAGCGCACCCGACCCCACCCCCGGTCGGCGACATGACGCCCCGGTACGCTTATCCACAGACCCCGGGAGGGAGCCAGCACGAGGCGGCAGCGTGGGAAGGGCCGAGAGGTTCAGTTCGATGCGCCAGATAGCCAGTCCCCAGCAGGGTATATTGAATGAACATGCGGAGAGATGTATAGACTTGCAACGTGAGAGTGGGGATCGCCGGAGCCTCCGGCTTCACCGGCGCCGAGCTGCTGCGACTGTGTGCCGCCCATGCGCAGCTCGAGGTGGTGGTGGCCGGAGCCGACACGCAAGCCGGCCAGCGTGTCGGGACCGTCTATCCGTCGCTGGCGGCGGCCTATCCGGATCTCGTCTTCACCGACACCGGCGCCGGGGACCTCGACGGCCTGGACATCGTCTTCCTGGCGCTGCCCCATGGCGCCTCTCAGCACCTCGCCCCGCGACTGGTCGGTCAGGTGGGCTTGATGGTCGACCTGTCGGCCGACTTTCGCCTGCGCGACCCCGGCGCCTACCCGCGCTGGTACGGACAGGAGCACGAGGCTCCGGAGCTGCTGCAGAAGTTCGCCTACGGGCTGCCGGAGCTGTTCGGCGACGCCCTCCCCGGTGCCGAACTGGTGGCGGCCCCGGGCTGTTATCCCACGGCCGCCGCCCTGGCCCTGGTTCCGTTGGTGCGCGCCGGGTTGATCGTGCCCAAAGGCATCGTGGTCGACGCGGCCAGCGGTGTGTCGGGTGCCGGGCGTGCCCCCAAGGCGGGCACCCACTTCAACACCGTCGACGAGGACTTCACCGCCTACGGACTTCTGTCGCACCGGCACACGCCGGAGATGGAGCAGGCCATCGGCGGTGAGGTGCTGTTCACCCCGCACCTGGTCCCGATGAACCGCGGCATCCTGGCCACCTGCTACGCGCGTCCCGCCGCCGATGCCTCGACCGCCGACGTACTTGCTGCGCTGGCCGACACCTATGCGGGCAGGCCCTTCGTGGTGGTGTCGGAGCGCGCGCCCTCCACCAAGGCCACCTTGGGCTCCAACTGTGCGCACCTCACGGCCATGGTCGACGAGCGCACCGGGTGGGTGTTGTCGCTGTGTGCACTCGACAACCTGGGCAAGGGTGCGTCCGGCCAAGCCGTGCAGTGCGCCAATCTCGCTCTCGGCCTGCCCGAGACGGCGGGTTTGAGCGCCGTGGGCGTCTACCCGTGAGCGTCACCGCTCCCCGGGGCTTTCGCGCCGCCGGCGTGGCCTGCGGGCTCAAAGCGTCGGGCGGCCTCGACCTGTCACTGGTGGCCACCGAGGACGGTGCGCCGGCGCCGGCGGCGGCCGTCTTCACCGCCAACCTGGCGCCCGCCGCTCCGGTCCAGGTAAGCCGGGCGCATCTGGCGGCATCCGGCGGGCATGCCGCTGCCGTCGTGCTCTCCAGTGGCAACGCCAACGCGGCGACCGGTGCCCGTGGTGTGGCCGACGCCGAACGCATGTGCGCGCTCGTGGCGGAAGGCCTTGCCACCGATCCCTCGAACGTGCTCGTCTGTTCGACCGGGCTCATCGGCATCCCACTGCCCATCGAGGTGGTGGCGTCGGGCGTGGGCCCGCTGGTGAAGGCACTCGCCACCGGCACGGACGGCGGCGTCATGGCGGCCGAGGCCATCATGACCACCGACACGGTCCGCAAGGAGGCGGTGGTGGTGGGCGACGGCTTCACCGTCGGCGCCATGGCCAAGGGAGCGGCCATGCTCGCCCCGCAGCTGGCCACCATGCTGGCGGTGCTCACGACCGACGCGGCCACCTCGCCGAGGACGCTGGCCGGCGCGTTGCAGGAGGCGGTGGCCGGCAGCTTCAACCGGCTGTCGGTCGACGGCTGCACCTCCACCAACGACACGGTGATCGTGCTGGCCACCGGCGCGTCCGGACAGCAGGTGAGCGAGAAGCAGCTGTCCGAGGCCATGGGCGAGGCGTGCGGCCAGCTGGCGCAGTCCATGGCGCGCGATGCCGAGGGCGCCACCAAGGTTCTGCGTGTGATGGTGACCGGGGCTGTCTCCGACGCCGAGGCCCACCGCGCCGCTCGCAAAGTGGCCGACTCGCTGCTGGTGAAGTGCTCGATCAACGGGGCGGATCCGTATTGGGGCCGGGTGGTGAGCGAGCTCGGTTCGGCGGAGGTGGCCTTCGACCCCGACAAGGTCGAAGTGTCCTATGGCGGGGTGGTGGTGTGCCGCCAGGGGGTGGCCGTCGACCACGACGCCGAGGCGCTGGCGGTGCACATGGCCGGGCGGTGGGTCGACCTCGAGTGCCGTCTCGGTCTGGGGCCGGGTACCGGCGCCGTGCTCGGCACCGACCTCGGCTACGGCTACATCGACGAGAACCGGAACACGTCATGAGCATCGACGAGACTTCGCCTGCTGCGGCCGGCACCGGCGCGGCGGCCAAAGCGGCGCTGCTCGTCGAAGCCCTGCCCTACATCCTGCGCTTCTACGGGAAGGTGGTGGTGGTCAAGTACGGCGGCAATGCCCTGGCCGGCGGCGAGGCCGTCGAGCTCGCCGGCCAAGGCACCGAAGCGGCCGACGAAGCCAACGCGCTCGCCTCCTTCGCCGAGGACATCGTCCTCATGCGGTCGGTGGGCATGCTGCCGGTGGTGGTGCACGGGGGCGGGCCCCAGATCGCCGAGCTGCTCGGCCGGCTGGGCAAGGTGAGCGAATTCCGCGACGGCATGCGGGTGACCGACGCCGAGACGCTCGAGATCGCCCGGATGGTGCTGGTGGGGAAGGTCAACCGCCAGATCGTGTCCGCCGTGAACGTGCACGGCGCCTTGGCCGTCGGGCTGTCGGGTGAGGACGCCCGCCTCATCACCGCCGTGCCCCGGGGTGGTGAGCTGGGCTTCGTGGGCGACGTCGAGGTCGTGGCGCCCGAGATCGTGCAGCGGCTTCTGGCCCAGGGGCTCATCCCGGTGGTCGCCACCATCGGGACCGACACGGCCGGGCAGGCCTACAACATCAACGCCGATGCCGTGGCCGGTGCGCTCGCCGCCGCCCTCGAGGCGGAGAAGCTCGTCTTCCTGACCGACGTGGCCGGCCTGCGCTCGAGCGGCGACGACCCCGAGTCGCTGCTGCGGTCGGTGTCGCTCTCCGATCTGGAGCAGATGGTCTCCTCCGGCGCCGCCAGCGGCGGCATGATCCCAAAAGCCGAGGCCTGCATCCGGGCATTACGGGCGGGCGTGGCCCGCGCCCACATCCTCGACGGCAGGGTGCCCCATGCGCTGCTGCTCGAGCTCTTCACCGACGAGGGGGTCGGCACCATGGTGGCTGCCGGCGCCGCCACCTCCGGCCGGGCCCTCGTCCCGGAGGCCGCCCCATGAGCACGGTTCCCATGAGCAGTGTGCAGACAACCGGTGCCATCGATCGCAGCGCCCTCATGCATACCTATCCCGACCCACCGGTGACCTTCGTGCGCGGATCGGGCTCGTGGCTGTGGGACACCGAGGGCAGGGGGTATCTCGACTTCCTTTCCGGGCTGGCTGTGACCTCGCTGGGACATGCCCATCCGGAAGTGGCCGCCGCCGTGGCGGAGCAGGCACGGACGCTCCTGCACGTGTCCAACCTCTTCGGCAACTCCGTCGCACCCGAGCTGTCGGTCACCATCGATCGCCTCATGGGTGGTGGGGACCGACGGGCCGGCGGCCAGGTGTTCTTCGCCAACTCCGGAGCCGAGGCCAACGAGTGCGCCATCAAGCTGGCCCGGAAGTGGGCCGGCCCCGGGCGCCACGTGGTGGTGAGCACCTGGGGCGCCTTCCACGGGCGGACCCTCGCCACCCTTCACGCCACGGGCCAGCCGGCCAAGCACGCGGCGTTCCAGCCCCTTCCGGACGGCTTCGTGCACGTGGCCTACGACGACCTCGGTGCCATGGAGAAGGCGTGCGCCGGGCATGAGGTGGCGGCCGTGCTGGTGGAGCCGATCCAAGGTGAGGCCGGGGTGGTGTCCCCCTCGTCGGACTATCTGGGGGCATTGCGCCAGCTCTGCACCGAGCGCGGCATCCTGCTCATGGTGGACGAGATCCAGACGGGACTGGCGCGCACCGGGCGATGGTTCTGCTTCCAGTCCAGCGGGATCGAGCCCGACGTGGTGACCATGGCCAAGGCACTCGGCAACGGGATGCCCATCGGTGCCTGCTGGGCGCGGGCCGAAGTGGCGGCCGCCTTCGGCCCCGGCGACCACGCCTCCACCTTCGGGGGCCAGCCGCTCGCCGCCGCCGCCGCACGCGCCACGCTGTCGGTGATGGAAGCCGAGGACGCGCCCGGCCGGGCCGCAAAGGCCGGCGCCCGGCTGCGCGCCGGGTTGGAGAAGATGCCGGGCGTGGATGCGGTGCGCGGCGCCGGGTTGCTGTTGGGTGTGGCCCTCGCCGCCGGGCCGAACGGATCCGGGGCCGGCACCGGATACACGGCGCCGGCCGTGGTCAGTGCCGCGCTCGAGCGCGGGCTGGTGGCGAACGCGCCGCGTCCCGACACCATCCGCCTGGCGCCTTCGCTGCTCGTGACCGACGAGGAGATCGACGAAGGGCTGGCCATCCTGGCTGCCGCCATGGAGGCGGCCGGAGGACAGCGGTGAGCACTCGCCACTTCCTCGACGTCGACGACCTGTCGTGCGACGAGCTCGAGACGGTGCTGTCGCTCGCCTCGCTGCCGCCGGGGGAGCTGGCGCCGGTGCTGGCCGGACGCAGCGCCGCGCTCATCTTCGAGAAGCCCTCGGCCCGCACCCGCAGCTCCACCGAGGTGGCGGTGAAGTCGCTCGGCGGCCATCCCGTGTACATCCAGGGCTCCGAGGTGGGGATGGATGTGCGCGAGACGGCCGAGGACGTGGCGCGCACCATGGCCTGTTACCACGCGGTGGTGTGCGCCAGGGTGATGGATCACCGCAGCCTGCTGCGCATGGCCGGCGCCGTCGACGCCGGCGCCGAGCGGTCGTGGCAGGGCCCCGACGACGCCGTCGGGGTGCGGGCGGTGCCGGTGGTGAACCTGCTGTCGGACCAGGCCCATCCCTTTCAGGCGCTGGGCGACGTGCTGACCCTGCGGCAGCTGTTCGGCGAGCTCGGGGGACGGACGCTCTGTTATGTCGGCGATGCGAACAACGTCTGGCGTTCGTTGGCGAAAGCGGCGGCCATGTTGGGCATGCGCATGCGCACCGCTTCGCCGGATGGTTACGGGCCCGACGCCGAGGAGCTGGCGCACCTGGCCGTGCTGGGCGCCGACATGGAGGTGACCGACGATCCGGTGGAGGCGGCCCGCGGCGCCGACGCCCTGTACACCGACGTGTGGACCTCCATGGGCCAGGAGGAGGAGGCACAGCTCCGACGCAAGGCCTTCGCCGGGTTCTGCCTGGACGCCACCCTGGTCGAGGCGGCTGCCCCCAGGGCGGTGGTGATGCACTGCCTGCCCGCCCATCGGGGCGAGGAGATCAGCGCCGAGGTGCTGGAGGGCCCGAACAGCGTGGTGTGGCGCCAGGTGGCCAACCGGGCCCATGCCATGCGCGGCTTGCTGGCGTGGATCCTGGGCCCGGCCGGCTCCGGCGATGCATCCGGTGGGGGCGGCGGGGCCGGTGGGGGCGGCGCGGAGACACGCCGGTGACCACCCGCCCGGCCAAGACCCAGCGTCAGCACCGCATCAAGAACCTGCTCGAGACCCATGCCGTCTCCAGCCAGGGACAGCTGGTGGAGCTGCTGGCGGCCGACGGTATCGACGCCACGCAGACCACCGTGTCGCGCGACCTCGAGGAGCTCGGTGCGCTCAAAGTGCGGGTGCCGGGGGGCGAGACGGTGTACGCCCTGCCCGAACTGCCCGTGCACCGGATCGCCCCCGAGGACCACCTGCGTAGGGTGCTGGGCGAGTGGGTCGCCGAGATGGCGTACTCGGCCAACCTGGTGGTGCTGCGCACCCCGCCGGGCTCGGCGCACGTGGTGGGCTCGGCGCTGGACCGCAGCGGCTTTCCCGGGGTGATCGGCACGGTGGCCGGC
>DATHCF010000345.1:0-6098 GCA_035319705.1 Acidimicrobiales bacterium
ACCTTGGCGGAGATGGCAGCCGCCGCCCGGCGACTGGGGTACCGCTACCTGGCGGTCACCGATCACGCTCCTTTGCTGTACATGGAGCGGATGACCACCAAGAGGATGCTGGCGCAGCGAGCCGAGCTGCGGGCCCTGGAGAAGCAGCAGGGGGGCTTGGCCCTCCTGCACGGAACCGAGCTCAACATCCAGCCCGACGGCTCGCTGGACTGGGACGACGAGATCCTGGGCGGCTTCGACGTAGTGGTGGCGTCGGTCCACTCCCACTTCTCCATGAGCCGCCAGGAGATGACGGCTCGGTTGCTCAGGGCCATCGAGCACCCGGCCGTCAACATCATCGGCCATCCGACCGCCCGGAGCATCGGCCATCGTGCGCCCATCGACTTCGACGCCGAGACGGTCTTCGACGCGGCGGCCCGCTCGGGAACCGCTCTCGAGATCAACTCGTTCCCCGACCGCCTGGACCTCAACGACGAGCTGGCCCGAATGGCCCAGGAGCACTGCGTCGTCTTCTCGATCGCCACCGACGCCCACTCGACGCGGCAACTGGAGAACATCCGCTACGGGATCGCCACCGCCCAACGGGGGTGGATCACGAACGACCACGTGATCAACACCTGGACGCTGCGGGAGCTGCACCGCTTCCTGGACAAGAAACCGCGTTCCTGAGCCGGGCTGCGCCGAGTTGCCCGGTCAAGGAGCCGGCAGCAGTCGGCAGCGGCGGCGCCATGGCCGGTATGCCAGCTTCCTAAGCTAGATCGCATCGAAGCTTCGGTCAGGCCAGGGCAGCTCGGCCGCCGTGGCCAGTCGCAGATCGACTCGGCCTTCGCGTACGGGGCCACAGTTGCGACGCTGAGCCTGGGCCAACATGGTCTCCGAGGGGTCGACACCGGCTATTCCGCCGGTCCACAGTCGGTGTGCCTCCCACCCCTTCGGCGTTGCCGATGGCGACCACCCCGTTTCCCACCGCCACCGTGGAGGAGTTCCCGAGCGGAACAGTGTGCAGTCCCGAGGCTCCTGTCAGCTGGAGGACGGCGATGTCCTGGGAGCGGTCGTATCCCACCACGGTGGCCCGTTAGGTCTTGCCGTTGCCGACGTCGGTCACGCTGATCGAGGTCTCGCCTTCGACGACGTGGTTGTTGGTGAGCACCTCGCCGCCCGAGCTGAGGACCATGCCCGTGCCGGCACCTTGGATGTTCTGGTCGCTGTCGACGACGTTGATGTCGACCAGGGCCGGATCGACGGCGGTGGCGATAGCCGCCGCGTTCTTCGGCCCGCCGGGGGCAGAGGGGACGGCGCTGGTCGAGGGGGCCAGGGCGAGGTGGCCGACTGCGAGCCCGGCGGCAACGGCGACGACCACGAGCAGGGCCAGGAGAAACCCGAGCAGACCCCGGCCGGTCCGCCGGGGAGGCGGCGGGGGAGCCCACGGCAATGCCTGCTCGTCGGCCGGCGGGGGCCCCGGGGACCAAGCTCCTGCAGGAGGCGGGGGGAAAGGCCGCAGGTTCACGGCGGGGGGCCAGGGGGGAGTTCCCGTGGCGGGCGTCGGCCGGGCCTGGACGCTGAAGGGCTCTGGCCCGGCTTCCTCGGAGGAGGTGCTGGTGTCGGGATCGGTCATGGCCGGTCCTGTGGTTTGACGCTCTGTCTCTACCGACCATGGTCCTCGCTGACGTCCGGGCCAAGAGCCAAAAGTCACCGCCGGCTGGACTCCGCAATCGCCCTTTCTTGCCGGCACGATCAAGCAATTCCAACGGTTGATGCGGCGGATTGAATCGCCTCTTGCGCGTCTCGCCGCTCAGCCGATCGGAACGACCGACCAGCTGGCCCCGCCGTCGGTAGTCATGAGCAGCTGGCTGACGACGTTGGCCGGCGGGCCGGGGACGCCGTGGATCACCACCCCCTGGGTGGAGGTGGTGAACCCCAGGTCGTTGAAGCCGATGCCCCCGTCGTCGTAGGTCTCGGCCGTAGTCCAGCTGGTCCCGCCGTCGGTCGAGAGGTACAGGAAGCTCGCCCCCGAGGCGGCCGAGACCACCAGCGTGCCCGCCGAGGTGGCGGCCAGGGCTTCGGGATCACCGCCCAGCGGAGGGCTGCCGGTCACCGCGCTCACACCGCTCACGGTCTTGATGACCGTCTTCATGACGCTGCCGGCCGCCGCCCCCCCAGCGCACAGGGTGTAGAGGTCGGTGGTGTCGGGGCCCACGAAGGCGGTCACGGTGCCGCTGGAGTGTGCCGCACAGGGATCGGGGAACACCTTCCAGCCGCTGGGGTTGGCCAGATTCTGCGTGGCGTAGACGGTGGCCTGGTTGGCCTGGGGCACCCCGCTCATGTTCACGAAGCCGACCGGGGCATACAGCGACAGGTCCAGGGCGCTGACGCCGGTGGAGCTCACCGAGGGCCCGGTGAGGACCGGGCTGAAGGTCCCGCCGCTGGCCTGGGCCTGGTACAGCACGAGCGGGCCGGTGCACTCCTGCCTGCCGGTGCAGGGAGAGACCAGGGTGTCGACGTAGCCTCCCGAGGTCTCCAGCGAGACGACCGAGCCGCTGAGATTCACCTGCTGCCAGGTGGCGCCGCCGTCGTGTGTGGCGAACAGCGACGGGCCGTAGATCCAGCCGTCGAGCTGGTCAGCGAAGCGGACCTCGCTCACCGCCGGAGCGGTGGTCGAGCCCTGGTAGTTCCGAGATTCGTAGCCGGCGTCGGGTGCGGGCAAGGCCGTCCAGCTGGACCCACCGTTGGTGGTGCGGGCCAGGGCCAAGCACGACCCGGCGGCACACGACGAGTCGACGCCGATGACGAAGCCGGTGCTCCGCGATACGAAGGTCACCGACCCCGGCTCGAAGCCGCTCGGGACAGTGGTGCCGGCCGGAGCGCTGGTCCGGGTGGTGGTCGTGGTCGGAGCCGCCTTCTTGGACGGGGCGCAGGCTGCCACCACCAGGGCCAAACACAACAGCACGCCGAGTGTCGCTGACAGAGGGCGGAGATGGTTGGTCATGGACAGGACACTGCTCCGATGAAGGCCGTCTGGACAGAGACGAAGGTCCTGTGGGCAACCGCAAACTTGAGTCTGAGCGCAACCGTTTCCTGCCTGAGTTTGGCTGTCTGTAAGCGCAGCCGCTCGAAGTCATACGCGAAGCGCTCGAATTCCTCTGTGGGCGTCACCGACCAGCTTGCCACGATCGATCCCGCATGTGGCTCGCCAATTTGGCCGTTCACAGTCGACGGTCGTTCAACCCGCACCAAACGACCGATGGACGTTGTCTTTCCGACCGAGGCCGATGGACAGTTTCTCTCCATCGCAGGTCTCATCCGCGAGCAAGCGCCTGGCACAAGGTGTTGGTACATCCTGCTCCAATGAGCAAGGCGGTCGTCTTGTTCGAGATCCCCAACCCGGCGTGTGTGCACATGTCCTACATAGCTGCCCTCGCGACCACGGTCCCTAGCCAACCGGGGGTTGTCCGCTGTGCTCCGTACGACATCGTACGGTACGGAATCGCACAAATCCCGGGTCCCTTCAGGGCCGAAGTGCTCTAGCCGAGGCTCGTGGGACCTTCCTACACTCAGAGCACGTTCGCTGGTACGGCGTGGCGATGAGCCGGCTCCGTGGAGTTGCTTCCACCGTCGGTAAGGCGTGTGGCAGCGGCAACCTGAAGGAAGGAGCGGCCGTGCGTCACCCGAGCAGGCCAGGCCGCGAGCATCGGGGGTTGCTCCCATGGTGACGATCGGCGCCAAGGGGCGGGCTCAGCTCGGCAACCGGCTGCTCGACTCCCTGCCGCTTCCGGACCGACGCCGTGTCGCCGCCCTCCTCGAGCGGGAGAAGGGAGAGCACAAGCAGATGCTCTACGACCACGGCGCCTGCATCGAAGCTCTCCACTTCCCGGTCGATGCCGTGGCCTCCATCCTCACCACGCTGTCGGACGGCGCCGGCGTGGAGATCGCCACCGTGGGCAACGAAGGCATGCTCGGCTCCCTCGTCCTGCTCGGATCCGACGCCATGCCCACTCGGACGTTCTGCCAGATCCAAGTCCCGGGCGAGATGTTGCGGATGGAACGAGCGTCCTTCGTCGAGGCACTCTCGAGCAACGACTCCTTCCGCAACGTCGTCCAGCTCTACGTTCAGGCGTTTTTCAGCCAGATCGCCCAGCAGGTCGCCTGCAACGCCCTGCACAGTGTGGAAGAGCGATGCTGCCGGTGGCTGCTGCTCACCCATGATCGGGTCCACAAGGACACCTTCCCGATCACCCACGAGTTCCTGGCCCAGATGCTTGGGGTCCGACGGGCCTCGGTCACCCTCGCTGCCGGAGCGCTTCAGGCCGCCGGGCTCATCAGCTACCGCCGGGGCGAGATGGTCATCCTCGACCGCGAGGGCCTCGAGGACGCGTCCTGCGAGTGCTACCAGTTGTTGCGCGACGAATTCGATCGGCTCCTGGGACCCACCAAAGCGAAGGGTACCGCCGACGATCCCCCTCCTTCGAGGACCGTTCGACGCCGGCCGGCGAAAAGCCCGAGCCGGGCGAGGGCGCAGGGGTAACAGCTGAGGGCGGTAAGGGGCGAACTGAAGTCCGATGGCGCCCCGCCGTGATTCAGCTGCGCGGAGTTCTTGTAGGAGCTAACCGGGCGGACGCCGGCTAACTGTCAGCCAAAGCTCCGGGCCTCAGCCCCCAGCGACCGGAACCTTCTTCGCAGGCGCCGGTTCGGGTTCGGGGACACGGACCTCTGAGCTTCCCCCGGTTTGACGGACAGGTTCGTTTCGCGGTGAACGCTTTGTCGTAGAACCTGGAAATGGCGGGGTGTGTTGTACCACCTCCTTCGGTTGCGGGCCTCCTGGGACATCTGAGAGGACGGTTTCTGGCCGAAAGTGACTCATGCCGCCGATTCGAGGGTCTTGCCACGGTGGGCGGCCTCGTAGTCGGCCGGGCTGAGCATGTTGCAGTAGCTGTGGCGACGGCGGGGGTTGTACCAGGCCTCGATCCACTCGAAGATGGCCAGCGCCAGGTGCTGGCGGCTCTCCCACTGATGCTCGTCGAGCAGCTCGATCTGCAGGGTGCCGAAGAAGCTCTCAGCCACACTGTTGTCGAAGCAGTCACCCACCGAACCCATCGATCCCAGCAACCCGGCGGCTCGCAGACGGCGTCCGAAGGCCCAACTCGTGTACTGGGCCCCGTGGTCCGAGTGGGCAATGGTCGACCCCGGCGCCGGTCGGCGCCGCCAGATGGCCATCTGCAGAGCGTCGACGACGAGCTCGGAGCGGATGTGGTCGGTAATCGACCAGCCCACCACGATGCGACTGAAGGCGTCGAGGACGACGGCCAGGTACACCTTGCCCTCTTCGGTGGGGTGTTCTGTCACGTCCATCACCCACAGCTGATCCGGCTCGACGGGGTCAAAGGCCCGGTTCACGAGATCGTCGGCGGGCTCGGCGGAAGGATCTCGCCGAGTGCAGCCCCGGCGCCGGCGTCGATGGATGCCGCTCACGCCGGCCTGGCGCATCAGGCGCTCCACCCGCTTCTTCGAGCACCGGATGCCCTTCCCCAGGCGCAGCTCGGCATGGACCCGGGGGGATCCATAGGAGCGGCGGCTCATCCGGTGGATGTCGACGATGGTGTTGCTCAGATAGGCGTCGTCGAGGTCCTTGTCCGTGACGGGAGCGGCCTGCCAGGCATAAAAGCCCGAGGTCGACACCCCCATGACCCGACAGCAGGCCGACACGGGCAGGTCCGTGCAGGCCCGGGCGATGAAGGTGTAGATCATTTTGGGCTAGGGCTCGACTCCTTGGCGAAATATGCCGCAGCGCGCTTGAGGATCTCGATCTCCATCTTCGCCGTGCGCAGCTCACGACGCAGCGCCACGAGCTCGGCTCTCTCGTCGGTGTTGAGCCCCTGACGTCGTCCGTCGTCGATGTCGGCCTGCTTCATCCAGTTGCGCAGGCAGGACTCGGCGATGCCGAGGTCGTCGGCGATCTTGGAAAGGGGCTTCTCCCGAAGTCGGGCCAGCTCTACAGCCCGCTGACGGAACTCCGGAGGGTGGGCTCTGGGCATGTGGACATCCTTCCAAGAGACGGCTCTCGCCGTCTCAGGGTTAGTGTCCGCTACACCGGGGGAAGCTCA
>DATHCF010000346.1:0-4398 GCA_035319705.1 Acidimicrobiales bacterium
GCGCGCTTTGTATCCAAAGGGGCGGGCGACCGGTACGTGCCAGTGACTCGGGCGTCTCGGGCATGGCCGTACCCCGGCTGGCGCACGACCCACTTGCCCTGCTGGCGGTGCACCTCCGGTTCTCCGACTTTCACCCAGGCCATCGCCGCGCGACCTATCGCCGCGTTGTATCGGCTGAATACATTTTCCACACATGGCGTATGCACGGCCGGAAAAAGCAGACATCTGGTGGTCCCACACCGGCTCTGATCTGACCTGGTCTTTTCTGGTCGGGCTGGCCGTATCTGGTCGGGCTGGCCGGATTTGAACCGGCGACCTCTTGACCCCCAGTCAAGCGCGCTAACCAAGCTGCGCCACAGCCCGAACGTCGCATTTGGTCGCGTGCGACGATGCTCACCCTATCGCAGAGCCGACGGGTGGCCGAGGCTGCAGCGACTGATGGAAAGCCGTTCGTCAGTCTTCTTCCTCGGCGGGGACCACCAACACCGGCACGGGCGAAAGGTACAGCAGCTTGTGCGGGACGGACCCCAGCACCGCTCCGACTATGGGCCGCTCCCCTGTTCCACCCACCACGATGACCAGGGCTTGGCGTTCACGCGCCGCCTCGAGCAACGAGTCGGCCGGCCGTAACGGCACCACCAGAGGCTCGACCGCGACTTCCGGCGCCAGGCGGCGGGCCTCTTCCACCGCCTTGGACACCATGTCGCCACCGAGGCGCTCGAGCTGCAACCGGTAATCGGTCGACTCTCCGCCCAGAGGGTTCGGCTCGTAGCCGAAGACGACGGCCAACGGCGCGCCGAAGGCCTTGGCCACCCGTACCGCCACCGGCAGCGCCGCGCGCGAGCCGGCCGAATCGTCGTAACCCAGGACGACATCGCCTGCCACGTGCCTGCTCCTCGCTTCAGTCGGCCAGGCCCATGGCGCCGGGCGTGAGCGGCGGGGCGCTGCCGTCGATGGACTCGGCCACCTCGGCCCGGTGGCGGAAGAACGGGTCGGGATGGCGCACTCGCCAGTACAGCATGAGAGGTACCCCGACAAGCAGCAGTCCCACGCCGAGTACCAGCGGCGGACCGAGGCCCTTGGTCACGTAGATGTGCCATCCGAAGACGTGGAAGCTGAAATGGATGAACTTGAGCCAGGCCTGGCCGGGAATGAAGGAGTTCGCCGGGTTCGAGTAGTAGAAGATCGACACCACGAACATGAGGAAGAGCACGAGGCCGCCCACGAGCGGGGCCACGCCGATGAAAAGGAAATTCTTGAAGCTCTTGAAGACGAGCTTGCGGTAGTAGACGGTGCAGGCGATCCCGGTGATGCCGTAGTAGAAGGCGATGCCGAAGCCGAGGGCACTGATGGAATTCCCCAGGATGTCGTTGGGGCTGATGATGGTGAGTACCACGTACCACACGATGCTGATGACCCCGAAGAGCAAGGTGGCGAAGCCCGGTGACAGGTAGCGCCGGTGGATGCTGCCGAGGCGCTTGGGCACCGCCCCGTGGACGGCCATCGACAGTGCCGAGCGGGCCGCCGGCAGGATGGTGGTCTGGGTCGAGGCCGACGCCGAGCTCAGCACGGCCAGGATGACCAACCAGCTGAAGTCGTGGCCGAGCACGTCGTGGGACAGTCCCGACAGGACATCGGCGCTGTGGGCGGTGAGGAATCCCGCCCCGTGGTAGGACTGGGCAGCGATCGACACGATCAGGTAGATCGCCACCAGCACCAGCGTCGACAGCACGGCGGCCCGTCCCGGCGTCCGCTTGATGTCGTCGGCTTCTTCGTTCACCGTGACCGCCGTGTCCCAACCCCAGTAGATGAACACGGCGACGAGCATGGCGGCGGACAGCGCCCCGATCGAGTGGATCTTGAACGGGTCGAGCCAGGCCAGCGCCGGATGGATGCTGTGGGCGATACCACCCTCGAACACCTTGGTCAGCGCCAGGATCGAGAAGACGGTGAGGATCACCAGCTCGGCGCTCAACAGGAACACCTGGGTGTTCTTCGACAATTCGATGCCGATGTAGCAGATGGCGGTCATGACCACGATCCAGATCACCCCGACGAAGGTGACCCAGAACGTGCTGTTGGCCAGCCCGTGGGCGCCGAACAGGGAGAAGGTGTAGGCGCCGGCGATCTGGCTCAAGCTGGGCATGACGACCAGGTCGGTCATGAGGATGCCCCAACCGCCTATCCACCCCGTCTTGGGGCCCATGGCCCGGGTCACCCAGGTGAAAGTGGTGCCGCAGTCGGGATCCGCCCGGTTCAAGTAGTAGTAGGCAGCGGCGATGAAGAGCATGGGGACGAAGGCCAGCCTCATCACCGCCGGGGCGATCAGTCCGACGCTCGCTGTCACCAGGCCCAGGGCGGCGGCCAGGCTGTAGGCCGGCGCCGTCGAGGCCACCCCGATGACGAGGCTCGAGATCATGCTCAGGGCGCCAACCTTGAGGCCCTTCCCGCCCGGGACGGCCGACATTGCAATGCCGGTTGGCTGAACGATCTCAGCCTCGACCATGGCGCCCCCTCCCGATCGGGTCAGATATTCGCAAGGAAATGTGGCTTTTGCAAGGTTTCTCGTCGTATATTTACGGGAACACCGATGTAATCAGTGGCTGCTGGCTTCCGAGCTCGGCGCCCCCGAAGCCCCAGGTGGAGTTCCCACATGACCACCATTGCCGGTATCGAGGTCCCCCTCGAGCATTTCGTGGGCGGCGCCTTCCGAGACAGCGGCGAGGGGGCGCTGCCGGTGATCGACCCGGCCACCGGCGAGACGCTGGCGGAGGTTCCCCGCGCCGGCCAGGCCGAGCTCGACGCCGCGGTGGGCGCGGCGGTGTCCGCCTTCCCCGCCTGGGCGGCCACCTCCCCCGCCGAACGCGCCGCCGCGCTGCTAGCGCTGGCCGACGCCATCGACGCCGGGGCGGACGAGCTGGGTCGCCTCGAGTCGCGCAACGTGGGCAAGCCGCTGGCGGCGGTGCCGGAGGAGCTGGCCTTCGCCGTCGACAACCTGCGCTTCTTCGCCGGCGCCGCCCGCATGCTCGAGGGCAGGGCGGCCGGCGAGTACCTCGCCGGCTACACCTCGATGTTGCGCCGCGATCCCGTGGGCGTGGTGGCCGCCATCACTCCGTGGAACTACCCGCTCATGATGGCGGTGTGGAAGCTGGGACCGGCGCTGGCCGCTGGCTGTCCGGTGGTGCTCAAGCCCAGCGAGCTCACACCGTTCACCACCCTCAAGCTGGCCGCCCTGGCCGCCGGGATCTTCCCGCCCGGCGTGGTGAACGTGGTGATCGGCGACGGCAGCACGGGCGCGGCGTTGGTCAACCATCCCGGTGTCGACATGATCTCGCTCACCGGTTCGGTGCCGACGGGCAAGAAGATCGCCGAGGCGGCCAGTCGCAGCCTGAAACGCGTGCACCTCGAGCTCGGCGGCAAGGCGCCGGTCGTCGTGCTCGACGACGCCGATCTCGAGGCGGTGGTGGCCGGGATCCGGCTGGCCGGGTTCGCCAACGCCGGCCAGGACTGCACGGCCGCCGCCCGGGTGATCGCCGCTCGCCGGGTACACGACGACCTCGTCGGGTCGCTGGCCGATGCCGCCTCGTCCCTGGCGGTCGGCGACCCACAGCACGAGGCCACCGAGCTCGGGCCGCTCGTATCGGCTCGCCAGCGCCAGAGGGTGGCCGGCTTCGTGGAGCGGGCACTCGACAGCGGGGCCCGCGCCGCCACCGGCGGGAAGCCGGTCGACGGGCCGGGATGGTTCTACGAACCGTCGGTGGTGGTGGAGGTGGCCCAGGACTCCGAGATCGTCCAACAGGAGGTCTTCGGCCCGGTGGTGACCGTGCAACGGGCGGGCGACGAGGACGAGGCCATCGCCATGGCCAACGGCGTCGAGTACGGGTTGGCGGCCAGTGTGTGGACCGGAGACGTGGGCCGGGCCATGAAGGCGGCGGCGGGGCTGCGCTTCGGCACGGTGTGGGTCAACGACCACATCCCGCTGGTGGCGGAGATGCCGCATGGTGGGTTCAAGCAGTCGGGCTACGGCAAGGACCTCTCGATGTACGCCGTCGAGGCCTACACCGAGCCAAAGCACGTGATGGTGAAGTGGTGAAAAAGCGCTCCGGCAGGAACGCGGGGCGACGAACTGCAGGAGAAGAGAGACATGACCGGTACCACGGAGCTCAGCCCGGAGACGGGCAGGCGTAAACAGGTGAGCGGCGTCGCCGGCCGTCGTTTCGACGGCACCAGCGACGACGGGGTGCTGGACGGCGAGCGGATACGGGCCCGCGCTCGGGAGCTGTACCGCCGCGAGCTGCATGCGCTCGCCGGCCGGACCACCAAGTCGCACGAGCTCTATGAACGGGCGCGACGGACCATGCCGCTGGGCGTGGCCTCGTCCTTCCAGGCGGCCAAGCC
>DATHCF010000347.1:0-4203 GCA_035319705.1 Acidimicrobiales bacterium
CATGGCCTCGACCTCGGCGGCGATGGTGGAGGCATGGCCGCGCATGAACTTGTCACGCAGGGCCTGGTTGTGGAGCATCTCACGGCGGCGCTCGGGTGGGGCGTCGAAGACCACGCCCTCGCCGAAGATCGGCTTCATGAACGGATACGCCTCGGCCTGGTCGAGCACCTCCTCGGGAGCCCGGAAGAAGACTTCGTTGGCCCCCGCGCCGGTGAGCAGCACCACGTCGCGCCCGGCCAGGTGGAAGCGCCCCACGTCACCGCATTCACGGCGCACCCGCCACATGAGCCCGATCGGGTCTTCCCGCAGCTCGTCGAGATGGCCGTGCGGCTCGGTGCCGCCCGAGACGAGCGGCGGCTCGCGCCGCGTGGTGGTCGTGGTCACGATGATCCTTCCGTATCGGGCTTGGCCGGGGAAGCGGGGCGGCGGCGGGGGGCGGCGGGGGCCTGTGGTTCCACCTCGACCAGGCTGAACTGGGTCCCGGGCGGGGCCTGCACCGCCGCCATCACCGCCGCGGCCACGGCGCCGGGGCGCAGGAAGTGGTCGTGACGGGCAACGCCCCACCGCACCCACTCGTCGAGCACCTCGGTGGTGGCCGCCGGATCCCAGTCGCTTCCCATCTCGGTCAAGGTCTGGCCCGGCTGGACGATGGAGGCGCGCACGCCGGTGCCTTCGAGCTCCATCTGCAGCGTGCGGGCATATCCGTGCAGTCCCCACTTGGACGCCACATAGGCGCTGTTGCGCACCCGGGGGAGACGGACGACCTCCGAGGTCACGAAGACCAGGTCCCCGCGCCCGCGCTCGACCATCGGCCCGAGCAGGGCGCCCACGAGGCGCTGCACGCCGACGAGGTTCACGGCCATCATCTCGGCGAACTGGGCGGGAGCCGGGGACGTCGCCGAGTCGGGCAGGTTGCGGCCGGCGGCCGACACCAGCAGCTCCACCTCCATCGCCTGCAGCCCCTCCTTGGCGAAAGCGTCGACGGACTCCGGCTCGGAGAGGTCCAGGCGAAGCGGGTGGGCCACACCTCCGCCGGCGGCGATCTCGGCCGCCAGTGCCTCGAGCCGCGACAGGCGGCGCGCCCCGAGGACCACCGGATGGCCGGCGGCGGCCAGCGCCAGGGCCACCGCCCTGCCGATCCCCGAAGAGGCACCGGTGACGACGGCGGGGCGGCGCTCGGGATGAGCGGGAAAGCGCGCCACTTCAGCGCACCGTGACCTCGGTCGGCAGCACGGCAAAGCCCCGGACGTTGATGGAGTGGACCCGCTCGGCGCCCTCGGCGTCGACGTCGTAGCCGGCCACCCGCTGGAGAAGTTCCATGAGCCCCACCCGTGCCTCCAGGCGCGCCAGCGGCGCCCCCAGGCAGTGATGGCGGCCGCTGCCGAAGCTGAGCAGCTTCGAGGTGTCGCGATCGAGGTCGTAACGATCGGGATCGGGGAACACCCGCTCGTCGCGGTTGGCCGATCCCACCAGCAGCAGCACCCGGGCGCTGTCGGGAACGACCGTCCCGCACAGCTCGACCTCGCCGTTGGTCACCCGGAGCAGCATCTGGGTCGAGGCGTCGAAACGCAACGTCTCTTCGACCCAGTCGCCCACCCGTGAAGGGTCGGCCAGTGCCTTGGCGCGCTGGTCGGGGAACCGCCAGCCCCAGTACCAGGCGTTGGCCAGCAGCTTGGTGGTGGTCTCGCCACCGGCCACGGTGAGCAGGAAGAGAAACGAGATGACCTCGTCGTCCGACAGCCGGTCGCCGTTCGAGTCGGCTTCGAGCAGGGCCCCGGTGAGATCCGCCCGGGGCGACCCTCGGCGCTCGGCCACCAGGGCGTCGAAGTACCCGGCCATCTCGAGCGCGGCCTCGGCCCCGGCGGGGGGAACGTCGAACAGGCCCTCCTCCCGGTGCACGAGCAGATCGGCCAGCCGGCGCATCTCCGCCCGATCGGAAGGCGGCACGCCGATCATCTTGGAGATGACGTCCATAGGCATGCGGCCGGCGAAGTCGGCCACGAAGTCGAACCGGCGGCGCTCGATGGCGGCCTCGATGTGTTCCACGGCGATAGCGCGAATCTGCTCCTCCATGGCGGCCACCCGCCGTGGGGTGAAGGCCTTGGACACGAGCAGGCGCATACGGGTGTGGCGGGGGGGATCCATGGCCAAAAACGACATGGCCCGCTCTGCCTGCGGCCCGTAGGCGGCCGGGTCGAGCGAGACCCCGAAGCGGTTGGAGAGCCGGGCCGGGTTGCGAAAGGCCTCGAGCACGTCGTCGTAGCGCGACAGGGCCCAGAAGTCGAGATCGTCGTTGCGATACAGCGGAGCTTCCGATCGCAGCCGGGCATAGACGGGATAGGGGTCCTCGTGCACGGCGTAGTCGTAGGGGCTGTACCGCAGCTGTTCGGTGAAGGCCCCGACGCTACGGGCAGTGCTCATGGGACCGTGCCGATCAGCCGCGCCGCCAATTCGGAGAGGACCCGCGGTACCTCGGCGAAGGCGAGATGCCCCATGCCCGCCCACAGCATGGCGCCGGAATAGGCCAGGTCCAGGCCCTGCAGGACCGCCGCGTCGTGTGCTTCTCCGAGGGCGCGCGCAAGCCGGGCGTCGACCTCGGCCCCGAAGCGAAGGCGTACGGCGCGCACCTCGGGTCCCGATCCCAACAGGGCGGTGGTGCAGGCGGCAGCCAGAAGGGGGTCGTCGGCCATGAAGAGCCCGAGCACGCGCAGCTCGGCCGACACCCGCTCGAGCGGCGTGGCACCGGGAGCCAGCTGCACCGACGGCAACGCTTCCATGCGCCGCCACAGCACCTCGGCCAACAAGTGGTCCTTGGAGGCGAAGTAGGTGTAGGCGGTGGCCGGGGCCACCCCCGCCCGTCTGGCCGCGGCGCGCACGGTGGTGGACTCGTAGCCGGCCTGCCGCGCCTCCTCGGCCGCCGCCTCGACCAGGCGCTCGACGACCGCCACTTGCCTGGGTGTGAGTCGCCGCCGGCTGTCCTCGGCCGTCACCGTGACGGCGCTGGCCAGGCTCACGGCGCCACCGCCGGCGCCGGCGGCGCGGGGACGTGCGGCGTGCCGTCGCGCATGGGAGGGAAGCGGAAGGTGGCAGCGGTGGTGGCGGCGGTGATCCGGGTGATGTCCGCTTCGGGAAGCGTCTCGGTGTCGTCGTCGATGACCACCTCCCAACGGCAGTGCGGCGTCCGGTCGGCCGGGCGACGGGGCGGGCGGTGCACGGGCCGGATGCGGGCCTTGGGGTTGACGGCCTGGGCGGTGTAGTCGAAGGTCCCGTCCTCGATGTGATGGCACATGTTGGTCACCATCTGCTCGCCCCACGGCTCGGCATCCAGGAGGGCCCCACAGTGGGCCAGCTCGAAGAAGCCGTGGTGCTCGTCGACCACCTCGTAGCGCACGTCCATGTAGTGATGCGGAAAGCCCGGGTCGAGCTGCAGCACCTTGAAGATGGCCGGCACGCCGTCGCCTTCCACGTTCATGATCTGGCGCAGGCGCGCCCCGTAGAGCGGGCTGGCGCCGCGCCACTCCTCCACCGCCAGCTCCTTCACCACGTCGCCGCCGTATCGCATGCCGATCGCCGCGCACATCGAGCGGTCGAGGAGATGGACGATGAGGGCGAACTCCCGTACCAGACGGACAAGGGCCTCTTTGGACAGGTCCTCGTAGCGGAAGTCGGGATCGAAGGGGCCTGCGTAGTCGTTGCGGTCGGCCACGTCCTCAGACTACATTCCAGACACTTGTCTGGCTAGAGGGAGTCGGGCGATGCGCGTGTCACCGGCGGTCGGGGTGATCGGTCTGGGTGAGATCGGCCGCGGCGTGGCCGAGGGCGTCCTGCGCGCCGGCTTGGACCTGGTGGTGTGCGACGTCCTCCCCGAGGCCACCGCCACCTTCGCCGGGCGCGCCACCGTGGCCGCCGGCCCGGCCGAGCTCGGTACGGCCAGCGACGTGATCGTGGTAGCCGTGGTCGACGACGCCCAGGTGCTCGCGGTGCTCGACCCGGTGGGAGGCGCGTTGTCCTCGGTCTCGCCCGGTTCGACGGTGCTGCTTCTGTCCACGGTGGCACCGGCCACGGTCGACCGGGTGGCGGCCATGTGCGGCGACAAAGGAGTAGGGGTGGTCGACTGCGGGGTGAGCGGCGGCCCGGCGGCGGCCGCCGAGGGCGGCCTGGTGGCCATGGTGGGCGGCGACGACGACGCGCTGGGCCGGGTGC
>DATHCF010000348.1:0-15600 GCA_035319705.1 Acidimicrobiales bacterium
GTCGAGGTCGTAGCCGCCCTCGAGCACGGCGACCACCCGCCCCGCCACGGGGGCGAAGCGGCGGACCCGGGCGGCCAGGGCGGCGAAGTCGCCGGCGGTGAGCTCGAGGCCGGCGAGCGTGTCGGCCCGATGGGCGTCGAAGCCGGCCGACACCAGCACCCAGGTCGGGCCGAAGCTGTCCACGGCCTCGGCCACCACGCCCTCGAAGGCCGCCAGCAGCACGTCCCCGGTAGCGCCGGCGGGCAGCGGCACGTTCAACGTGGTCCCCCGGGCGGCGGGACCTCCGGTCTCCTCGGCCCGACCGGTCCCGGGGTACAGCGGCCATTGGTGCGTGGACACGTACAGCACCCGCGGGTGGTTCCAGAAGATGTCCTGGGTGCCGTTGCCGTGATGGACGTCCCAGTCCACCACCGCCACCTTCTCGCCGCGCTCGGCCAGCACGGCGGCGGCCACCGCCACGTTGTTTACGAGGCAGAAGCCCATGGGCTGGTCGGCCAGCGCGTGGTGGCCCGGCGGGCGCGCCAGCACGAAGGCGGCTTCCCCTTCGCCGGCTGCCAGTGCCTCGACGGCGGCGAGCACACCACCGGCGGCGAGCAGCGTCGTGTCCCACGAGCCGGGCACGGCGGAGGTGTCCGGGTCGAGCTGTCCGCCGCCGGCTTCGCAGAACGCCCGCAGCGCCTCGAGATAGGGCAGCGGGTGCACCCGGCTGAGCTCGCCGAGTGTGGCGCGGCGCGGCTCGAGCCGGACGATGGCGTCGTTCAACCCGGCGTCGGACAACCCGCGCATCGCCGCCGGCAGCCGGGCGGCGCGCTCGGGGTGGCCGGGGCCGGAGTCGTGGCCGTCCAGTTCGGGATGGCCGGCCACCAGGAGCACAGGTTCATGGTACGGCCCGTCCCACGCGCCGACGTCCGCCGGCCGGGTTGGGGCGGCGGTGACAGATGCGAAGATGGGCCATGGCCGACGTCCGCGCTCTTCTGGAACAGCGGTTGCGCGTGGCGTTCGACCGCGTGGAGCGGGGCGCCGACCCCGTGGTGCGCCCGTCCGACCACGCCGACTTCCAGGCCAACGGGGCGTTGGCCCTGGCCCGCCGTCTCGGCCGTGAGCCTCGACAGCTGGCGGCCGACATCGTCGCCGAGGCGACGCTGGAGGACATGTGCGTCGCCGTGGAGGTGAGCGGCCCGGGTTTTCTCAACCTCAGGTTGTCCGAACCGTTCATCGCCGCACAGCTTTCGGCCATGACGGCCGACGACCGGCTGGGCGTGGACGAGGACGTCGAGCAGGGGACGGTGGTGGTCGACTACTCGTGCCCGAACGTGGCCAAGGAGATGCACGTCGGGCACCTGCGCTCGACCATCATCGGCGACTCGCTGTGCCGCCTGCTGCAGTTCATGGGGCACCGGGTGGTGCGCGAGAACCACGTCGGCGACTGGGGGACGCCCTTCGGCATGCTCATCGAGCATCTGCTCGACGTGGGCGAGGAGGAGGCGGTCCACGAGCTCTCCGTCGGCGACCTGGATACCTTCTACCGCCAGGCCCGCCTCTCCTTCGACGGCGACGAGGATTTCCAGAACAGGGCGCGGCGCCGGGTGGTGCTGCTGCAGTCGGGCGACGAGGAGACCCTGCGGCTGTGGCGCGTGCTCGTGGCCCAGAGCGTGCGGTACTTCGACGAGGTCTACTCCCAGCTAGGGGTGCTGCTCACCGACGCCGATGTCGTGGGCGAGAGCTACTACAACCCCATGCTCCCTGCGGTGGTGCGCGATCTCGAGGCTCTCGGGCTGCTGGTCGAGAGCGACGGCGCCCTGTGTGTCTTCCCCGAAGGCTTCGTCAACCGTCACGGGGAGCCGCTCCCGCTCATCGTCCAGAAGGCGGACGGTGGCTTCGGCTATGCCGCCACCGACCTGGCCGCCATCCGCGACCGCGTGCAGCGCATCGGCGCCGGCACCATCCTCTACGTGGTGGGCGCCCCGCAGGCCCAGCACCTCGAGATGTGCTTCGCCGTCGCCCGTATGGCCGGGTGGCTGCCGCCGGGCACCGACGCCGTCCACGTCGCCTTCGGCAGCGTCCTCGGCTCCGACCACAAGATGTTCCGCAGCCGCTCCGGGGAGGCGGTCAAGCTGGCCGACCTTCTCGAGGAGGCGGTGCAGCGGGCCGAGAGCGCCCTGGTGGCGCGCCATGCCGGCGGCGACCCCGGGCACCGCTCGGCGGTGGCCAGGGCGGTCGGCATCGGCGCCGTCAAGTACGCCGATCTGTCCACCGACCGGGTGCGCGACTACGTCTTCGACTGGGACCGCATGCTGGCCTTCGAGGGCGACACCGGCCCGTACCTGCAGTATGCGCACGCCCGGGTCCACTCGATCTTCCGGCGCGCCGGGCTGGACGTCCATGCCCGGCACGGCGCGCCGGTGCTGTCCGAACCGGCTGAGCGCGCCCTCGGTGTGGCGCTGCTCGGGTACGCCGAGGCCGTCACCGCCGCCATGGAGGGATCGAGCCCGAGCCGGCTGTGCGGGTATCTCTTCTCGTTGGCCACCACCTTCACCACGTTCTACGAGACGTGCCCCGTCCTCCAGGCCGCCCCCGAGGCCCGCGACAGCCGCCTCGGTCTGTGCACGCTCACCGCCCGCGTGCTCGGCCACGGGCTAGGGCTCCTCGGCGTGGAGGCGCCCAGCCAGATGTGAGGCTGGGACCGCCGCCGGGTTCGTCCGCTTCGCCCGCCCGTGGTCGGTGCAAAGCGCCGGCGGTAGCATCACCCGGTCGGCCGGGTCCCTGGGGGTGGGGTGAGCGACGAATTGCCGGAGACGATGCCTGTCGCCGTGTACCGCGGCGACCGAAAGCTGGTGGTCGAAGAGCGCCCGGTGCCCGTTCCCGGCCCCGGGCAGGTCCTCGTCGAGGTCGACCACTGCGGTGTGTGCGGGTCGGACCTGCATCTGGTCATCGAAGGATGGGGCCGTCCGGGCACGATCGCCGGGCACGAATTCGCCGGCAGGCTGCGGGCGCTCGGGCCCGGGGTGTCGGGATGGTCCCTCGACGACGCCGTGGTGGGAGGCCCCTCCCCGCGCTGCGGGCGGTGCCGGCGATGCCGGGAGGGGAAGCCCTCGCAGTGCGAGCAGCGCCAGGCCATGGCCAGCGGCCAGCACACCGACGGCGCCTTCGCCCGCTACGTGCTCCTCGACGAAGGGGCGCTGCGGCGGGTGCCGGAGGGCTTGGCGCTGCGCACCGCGGCGCTGGCCGAGCCGCTGGCCGTGGCCCTGCACGGCATCACCCGGGCGCGTCTCGGCCCCGAGGACACCGTCATGATCTTCGGTGCCGGCCCCATCGGCGCCTTGTCCCTGGCCGCGCTGGTGCACGAGGGGCGGCCGGTCACCGTGGTCGAGCCGAATCACACTCGGCGACAGCTGGCCACCCGGCTCGGAGCGGCCGCTGTGCTCGATCCCGCGGAGCTCGAGCGCTTCGAGCATTTCGAACCCGAACGAATCGCCGAGCGGGCCGTCGACGCGGTGCTCGAGTGCTCCGGCCAGCAGGCCGCCATCGAGCTGGGTCTCCACCAGCTGCGCCGGGGCGGGCGGCTGGTGCTGGTGGGGGCGGGCATGGGACAACCCACCTTCGATCCCAACCGCGTGCTGCTCAACGAGCTCGAGATCTGCGGTTCGTTCGTCTACGACGCCGACGGCTTCGAGCGGGCGCTGGCCCTTCTCGCCTCGGAGACGTGGCCGACCGATGTGCTGGTCGAGCAGGATGACGTCAGCTTGGACCAGCTGGGCGATGCGCTCGTGGACCTGGCCGAGGGGCGCATCGCCGGCAAGGTGATGGTGGCCCCGCGCCGCTCGGGCGAGGCGGTGCCGGTCTGATGGCGCACCCCTTCTATCCGTCGGGCAACCCGCGCTTCAACCACGTGGCACTGAGCGTCCCCTCCGAGCTGCTCTCGGAACAGGGACGGGCCGACCTGTGCCGCTACTTCGACGCCGTGCTCGGCTTCGAGGAGCTGCCCACGATGACCATCGACGGCAAGCGGCTGGTCATGAGCTGCGTGCACTGGGACCAGTTCCTCTTCCTGGTGGCCGATCCCGTCGCCATGACCTGTCCGCACGGCGACCATTTCGGCTTCGCCCTCGGGACCCTCGACGAGCTGGTGGCGGCGAGGGACCGTGCCCGGGCCTTCGCCGAGACCGATCCCCGCCTGGAGCTCGACGACCTCCGGGCCGACGACCAGGGGCCGGTGCGCATCCACTCCATCTATCTGTCGTACCTGCTGCCGATGCGCTGCGAGCTGCAGTGGTGGGAGTTCGTGAAGTGAGCTTCGGGTGAGCCGCTACTTCGACCCGGCCGGCGCCGTCTGTGTCGTGACCGGCGCCTCGTCGGGACTCGGCCGGCGCTTCGCCCTCGACCTGGCGGCTGCCGGCGCGGTGGTGGTGGGGATCGCCCGGCGCCAAGGGCTGCTCGACGAGCTCGAGGGCCAGCTCAAAGCGCGGACGCCCGGCTCGAGCACGCGGCGTTGCGACGTGTCGGACACCGATGCCTTCGCGGCGGTGTTGGCCGAGGTGGAAAAGGAGCACGGCCGGATCGACGTGCTGGTCAATGACGCCGGCATCGGCGAACCGCGCGGAGAGGACGACCTGGCCAAGTTCCGCAGCGTCATGGAGACCAATTACTTCGGCGCCGTGGCCGGCACGCTGGCTGTGTTGCCCGGGATGGGAGAGCGCCGGCGCGGCGTGGTGGTGAACGTCTCTTCCGACAGCGGTCGCGCCCCGGGGCCCGGTGAGCTGGCCTACGGAGCGTCCAAGGCGGCGCTCAGCGCATTCACCGAGAGCATGGCCTTGCGCCTGTGGGGGACCGGGGTCCATCTGCACGTGCTGTACCCGGGATGGGTGCCGACGGCGATGGGATCGAGTGCGCTGGACGACGGCATGCCGATGCCGCCGAAGGTGGTGCGGCGCACCGAGGAGCAGGTGTCGCGGCTGCTGATCGCCCGCATGGGCGGGCCGCGCATCGACATCGACGCCGCCGTGGTGGCCCGGATGGCCCCGGTGGCGAGAGCGCTGTTCCCCGGTCTGTACCGACGCGGGCTGCAGGCCGCCTCCCGCTGAGTCCGAGTCGATCGCCGCTTGGGGCCGCGCCGGCCCCGCGGAACGAGCGGGAGAACCGGCGGGGGAAAGGCGGGAAAAAAGGAGCCCCCGGAGGCGGCTGGCGGAGTACCGCCCCCAGGGGGCTCGTGAGCGACGGCGGGGGATGACAGGGAGGAAGTCGGGCGTCGCGCTCACATTCCGGAACCGATCATGGGCCCGAGACCTGAAGCGATCTTGAGCCCGGGCTTGGGGGCCGCTGTGAATCGGGCCCAGGCCGATGGGGGTTCCACAGCCGTTGCGGCCGACGGCGGAGAGCGGCCGCGCGACGGCCGGCTTCCGCAGACACCGGTCGCCTGGCCGCTCATGACACGCGGTCAAATAGCTACTATTTGTGAAATATTGTCCATAGGTTTGGGCTTTCGCCTACGTTCTGTGGTCATGGAACGGGTGGTGGATAAGGGACAGCCGTCACTCTCCGCACTTTCTCAACCCGGGGTGATCAGGTCGGGTCAGGCGGACGTAGGCGTGAGCCGGGAGCGAGCCCGCCAAGGACGACTACGCCGCGTGGCGCTGATCCTGGCTCCCGTGGCCGTGTGGCTCCTGATCCGGGCGGTGCTGTGGCCCAACCGGGTACTGGTCATGCCGCACTTCCCGTCGGCCCTGTTGCCGTACCTGCCGGCCATGCTCCTCATCCTGGTGCTGGTGCTGGTGATGGCGGGACCGCTCCTCGGCGCCGGGCGCTCCCCGCACATGCTCTTCCGGCCCAACGAGATCGAGACCGGTTTCGCCGACGTGCGCGGTGCAGGCAGCGTGGTCGAGGAGGTGGTGAAGAGCCTCAACCTGTTCCTGGCCCACAAGACCTTCGCCGAGCGGATGGGCGGCTCGCCCCGCCGGGCGCTGCTCTTCGAAGGCCCGCCGGGGACGGGCAAGACCTACATGGCCAAAGCCATGGCCAAAGAAGCCGGCGTGCCGTTCCTCTTCGTGTCCGCCTCGGCCTTCCAGTCGATGTTCTACGGCCAGACGAACCGCAAGATCCGCTCGTTCTTCCGGGAGCTCCGCACCTACGCCCGGCGCGAAGGAGGCGCCATCGGCTTCATCGAGGAGATCGACGCCATCGGCACGGCCAGAAACGGGCTCGGGACCGGTCGTGGCGAGGGCATCAGCGGCGTGGTCAACGAGCTGCTGATCCAGCTGCAGTCCTTCGACCAGCCGCCCACCGGCGTCCGCATGCGCGGTGGGCTCGTCGACATGGTGAACGCCTGGTTGCCGCCGCACCGCCACCTGCGCAAGCCGACCGCCCCCAAGGCCAACATCCTCGTCATCGGGGCCACCAACCGTGCGTCGGACCTGGACCCGGCTCTCGTGCGGCCGGGCCGCTTCGACCGAACCATCTATTTCGACCTGCCCTCGCGTGCCGGCAGACGCGACATCATCGACTACTACCTGACGAAAAAGGCGCACGAGCCCGAGCTCGACGACCCTGAGCGACGCGACACCCTGGCTGCCCTGACCTCTGGCTACTCCCCGGTCATGCTCGAGCACCTCTTCGACGAGGCATTGGTGTGGGCCCTTCGCCGCGGAGGCGACCGGCTGTCGTGGCTGGACGTGCAGAAAGCCAAGATGACCCAGGAAATCGGCCTGGCACAGCCCGTCGAGTACACCGAGGCGGAACGGCGCACCATCGCCACCCACGAGTCGGGGCACGCCACGGTGGCCTGGCTGGTGGGGACGAGCCGCAAGCTCGAGGTCCTTTCGATCGTGAAGCGCCGCCAGGCGCTCGGGCTGCTCGCCCATTCCGACACAGAGGAGCGCTTCACCCAGACGCGGTCGGAGCTCGAGGCGCTGATCGAGATCTCTCTCGGAGGGCTCGTGGCCGAGGAGATCTTCTTCGGCGAGCCCAGCTCGGGGGTGGCGTCGGACCTGCAGGCCGCCACCAACGCCGCCTGCCAGATGGTGGGGGCCTTCGGCATGGGCGACAGCCTCATCTCGCTGGCCGCCGTCGATGCCCCCACCGCGGGCAACGTGGTGGCCAAGGTCTTGCACAGCGACCGCGAGCGCCAGCAGGTGGAGGAGATGCTGTCGGCGGCCAAGACCCGCGTGCGCTCGACGCTGGAGGAGCACCGCCACGTGGTCGAAGCCCTCCGTGACGCGCTGCTGGAGCGCAACGAGCTCGTGGGCAGCGAGATCATGGACGTGATCACTGGTGCGGGCGCTGCCTCGAAGGCTCAGGACCTCCCCGCCCTGCCGACGCGCTCGAGCCTCACCCATCTCGAATCGGCGGAAACCGCCCCCGAGGAAGATCTCTGAGTCTCTGAGTCTCTGAGTCTCTGAGCCACGGCGCGGTCCGGCGTCCGGACGGCGCTGCCGGTGGGGGCTGATCGTCTTCGCAGTAGGGTGCGATGGTGGCGGGCCGGCGCGGATGCATATGGGGCCTGGCCATCGCCGTCGTGGTGGTGATCGGCCTTCTCGTCGCGCTCGACTTCGTCGTCCGGGCGGTGGCAGAGCACGAGCTGGGCACCAGGGCGCGCTCCGCCTCCGGCGCCCAGAGCGCATCAGCGAGCGTCAGTGGCTTTCCCTTTCTGTGGGACGTTCTTGTCGAGGGCACGGTGCACGGCGTGCAGCTCCACCTGAGCGGCGTGCCCGCCGGACCGCTGCGCCTGGAGGCCCTGGACGTGGAGCTGGCCGGGACCCACATCGGCCGCTACGCGCTGTTCCACGAGCACGAGGTCCACGTCACCTCCATCGACTCGGGCACCGCCGTGGTGACCGTCACAGCTGCCGAGCTGTCGAGCGCGGCGGGCGAACCCGTGAGCCTGCCCGGAGGCGGCCGGATCGTGGTCGACGTGCACGGTGTCGTGGTTCCCGCCCGGGTGAGCGTGGATTCCGACGAGCTCGTGGTCACCGTGCACGGCGCACAGCTGGTCCAGGCCAACCTGGCCGCCAACCAGCTGGTCGCCCAGTGTGCCCTCGGCCTCGACATCGGCGTCGGACAGCTGACGGCGAGTTGCCAGATGTCACCGGTGCCGGGAAGCGTGGTCCAGGCCCTGGCTGGCAGCTGAGCCCAACCGCTCCCCCCGGCCGGCGCTTCAACGGCTGAGGCGCACCACCTGTTCGAGCGCGCCGGTGGAAGTGTCGAGCAGCCAGCCCGCGAACTCGCCGACCGGTGCCAGAAACGGCGCGCCGGCCAGTCGTTCGACGTCGTGACCGAGAGCGGCGGCGTGGTCGTCGATGGCCAGGAACTCGAGCGGCGTGCCCGTTCGCTCGCGCAGCTCTTCATCGGTGGTGGCAGCCAGGCCACAGTCGGTGTGCTCGATGACCGCCACCGTGCGCACGCCGAGAATGTGCACCGAAAGGGCCAGGCTGCGCAGGACGTCGTCGGTGACGCGTGCGCCGGCGTTGCGCAACACATGGGCATCGCCGACGTCGAGCCCGAGCACCGCCAGCGGGTCGATGCGGGTGTCCATGCAGGTCACGACGGCCAGTCCCAGGCGGGGACGGACGTCGTGCACCATGTCCGGCGAGGCGGCGAAGCCGGCGTTGGCGGCCAGCAAGCGGTCGAAGACTGCCATGGCCGGGCACCATAGGACAGGGGCGAGCAGCTGGATCTCGCTCGATGGGGAGCACGGTGAGCCGGCGTGGGAGTCACCGGCGCTCGGCGCCCGCCTGGCTAGCGTCGGCGGCAATGCCGGAAACGGCCACGCCGCTGGCCAGAAAGCTCGGTCTTCGTGACGGAGACGACCTCGCGCTCGTGGGGGCGCCGGCAGGCTGGACCATCGCCGGGCTGTCCGGCGTACACGTCCGCCGTCGGCGGCCGCTACAGCCGGTGGACGTGGTGGTCGCCTTCTTCCGCCGTCTCGCCGACCTCGAGCGAGACGTTCCCGATCTGGGCCGGCTCATCACGGCCGACGGCTCGATGTGGGTCGCTTGGCCGCGGCGCGCCGGCGGGCACCGAAGCGACATCACCGACAACGACGTGCGGGCGGTGGCACTCCCGATGGGCCTGGTGGACGTGAAGGTGGCGGCGCTCGACGACGACTGGTCCGGTCTCAAGCTGGTGTGGCGCAAGGAACTGCGCGCCTCGCTGCCGCAGGGCTGAGCGCCAGCCCGGTTTCGTCCCAGCTCAACCCGCCGGCATCGCCACTGCCGGCGGCGGAGGCATGGCGGCAGCGGCGGTCGCCACGTCGCGGGGATAGGTGCGCCGTGCCCTGATGAGGAGATAGGCGCCGGCGGCCAGCGGCACCAGCATGATCTTGAAGGTGGTGGCGAGCCCCACGTAGTCGGACACCACCCCGAACACGAGCGGCGCCAGCGCCTGGGCCACGGTGCGCAGGAATGTGCGGATCCCCTCGGCGCGGCCCCACAGGTTCGCAGGCATGATGTCGAGCCGGGCGGCGTCGATGGGCGGGTTCTGTGCCGACAACGCCATGGCGGCGAAGATGAGGTACGGCAACGCCGTCACCACGCTCGTGGTGAGGAGCGCGGGGATGAAGAGGATCACCGAGGCCACGGCGGCCACGGCGGCCACCATGATGCGCGACCGCAGCCGGCCGCGGTGCAACATCATGTCGCCGAGAGGGCCCGCCGCCATCACGCCCACAGCGGCGCCGGCGCCGATGGCGATCATGAGCAGGTTGGCCAGCGCCGTGTTCACGTGGTAGTGGCCGTGCACGAATTCCACCCCGAAGGTCTCCACTCCGGCCAGGAAGTAGTAGCCACAGGCGCTCGAGGCGATGAGCAACACGTTGGTGCGCACCGCCAGCACGTAGCGGACGGCGGAGACGAGCCCCATGCGCGGCCGGCGGCCCTCGGCGGCCAGCCGCAGGTCCGGCCGCACCCCCTGCTCGGCCGCCAGTCGCTGGGCGTCGGTCGTCTCCTGGGCGTCTCGCCCGTGGCCGGGGGTCGGCGCGCCGTGGACCTGCGTCTCGGGTGAGGGGGGTTGGCCCGCCGCTCCCGCGCCGACAGGGACGAGGGTGGCCGTGCCACCGCGCACCGGCTCCGGAAGATGGAACAAGAACCACGACAGTGGGAAGGCCACCAGGGCCAGGATCACGAAGGCAGCCCGCCACGACAGCGCCGAGATGTCACCGGTCACGGCGAATCCGAAGCCCGCACCCACCAGCTCCCCGGTGAGGATGTAGCTGTAGATCTTCCCGCGCTCGAAGCTCGGGAAGTAGTCACCGACCAGAGAGGCCACCGCCGGACCGGCGGCCGCGGTGACGACGCCCAACCACAGCCGCCAGAACAGCAGTCCCCCGAAGGTGGTGGAGGTGGCGCTGAGCAGCATGGCGACACCCCAGAAGCTGACGGCGACCGACAGGGTCGTGGTGCGCCGGATCCGGTCGGCGAGCATGCCGAATGGCACCGAGGCAACCGCGCCCACCAGCGAGCTCACGGCCACCAGCAGCCCGATATCGGCGTTGTCGATGTGCAGCGACTGGCGCAGGGCGGTGGCCGACGCACCGACCGTGGCGGCATCGGCGCTGGCCAGAGCGAGCACACAAGCCAGTACCACGATGACCCGCGTGCGCTCCGGCCCTCCGAGCAGGACGGTGAGGCGCTGGCGGCCCGACGAGGCGGCGCGGCGCCCGAGCGATGCCGTTCGAGTGGCGAGCTGGGACTGTCGCTTCCGGCGATCCGACCGCCCGTGCGCCGGACGGGGTGCCCGGCGGGCGGGATCGTCACGCCCCGGGCCCTCGGGCCGCATCAAGCTCACAGTCCGAGCGTAGGCACGCCCCGCTCGGTGTCGTGCCCCGCCGGCACCGAACGGCACGAGGTGGCCGGTCCGACTCGGCCGTGCACGGTCAGGTCGCCACGAAGACGCCTCTGGACATGACCGGGACCACGTCGCTGACGTCGACTGCCGCCGCGTAGTCGACGTCCTGCAACCAGCCCTTCTCGATCAGTTCCCTGCCTGACGCACAGCCCCTGAGCGCGACCGGCAGGCTCGTGGCCATGCCTCGGAAGGCTCCCATTGCTGTCTCTGCCTCCGGTGAGCAATGGCCGGTGAGCGAGGCGATCACCGCTCCCGCGCCGAGCAGATCCTCCACGGCGGGTCGCAAGGACCCGTCCGGCCAGCGCTCGCCGCAGGCGATGACCGTCACCGAACCACCGGCCGAAGCTGCCCACCGGGCGACGGCCCGGGCGTTGCGCAAGCAGGCGGCCGTCACCGTCGCCCCCGTTTCGGCAGCCGACAGCGCACAGGTGGCGCCGTTGGGCGACGGGAGGACGACCGAACCGTGGGAGGGAAGTGCCAGGAGGCTGGCATAGGAAAGTGACGGCCCCGACGGTTCCCGGCCGTCGGCGAGGACGGCGCCAACCGATTGGGCGAAGGATTGCGCGGTCGAGTCCTTCCAGCGGTAGGGGTGGACGGCCAAGCCGTGGCCGGCGGCCGCTTCGACGGCGGTGGTGAAGCGCAGGACGTCAACGACCACGACCACGTCGCCGGCACACGCCGCCACGCCCTCGGCACCCCAGTCGAAACGGATGTCGTATTCCCGCTGGCGGGCGAAGTCCGCTACGTCCACATCCAGATGATCGCCCAAGCCCGTCTCTCTGCGTTTTCTCTCGACCGCCCCGGCGACCTCGAGAGGGCCCGGTTCCCCGCCTCCGGCTGCGTTGTCGGCGCGCTCAGGGGCAGGCTCAGGGGGAGGGAGTGTCGGCGCCGACGCCCTGTTCGCTTCCGCCCAGCCAGGTGGTCAGACGATCGAGCACCGATGCGATTCCGTCTCCGGCCCGGTCGACGATGGTGGAGAACCGCTTCCGGTAGTGCTCGAAGGCGGCCTCGAACTCCCGAGAGGGAGGTGGTTCCTGGCCCTTGCGCAGGTAGCTTCCGGAACGGATGCGGTCGAGCTCTCCTGCGCTCACCCAGGCGATGAGCTCGCGCACCCGGCGAACCGGAAACGGGTGCGTCGTCGTGATCTCGGCGAAGAACCGGGAGTAGCGGGAGAAGGGGTCGGCCTCGCCCTCGTACTCGGTGGCCTGACGGATGAAGGCATCGACGTTGAGGTCCTTGATCGGACCCCCGGCCATCCTCATGAGGGTCCGGCACATGGCGAGCGGGTCGCCGGTGACGATGGCGCTGGCCCGATCCGAGGTGAGCTCCGCTGCCCTCGACCACTCGAGCAGTGCCAGATAGAGGGCGACGAGAGGGATGCCTGCCAGGGGGACGGTGCGCAGCACACCGCGGAGGACCATCTGGACGAGCTGGAAGGTCGTCGTCAAGCCGACATGATCGGCAAGGACGTGGCCCATCTCATGGGCCAGGGTTGCCGTCAGCTCGTCTTCGGGATACGAAGCCACGAGACCCGAGGAGACGAGGGTGACCGGTTCGTTCGATCCTATGGTTAGTCCGTTTCCCACCGGCTCCTGGGTCACGTACAGCCGTGGGCAGCGGTCGATGTCGAGGGTGTTGGCGCAGCGGCGCTGGATCGTCCAGACCGCCGGAAGCTGCTCGTCGCCGACGCGAACGGCGTTTCCCAGCAAGAGTTGGCGCATTCGGCGCTCGTAGCCGTGTTCGGTGAAGAACTTTATGAATTTGTCCAGGCTCGGCACCGTGTGAATGGCGGCCGTGGCGGCGCGGTCGGCCGGGTGTGCGAAGCCTTGCGCGCTGATCCCCGGGTACTTGAGCGCTACCTCGATGGTCATGGCCACCTCTTGGGCGACGAGAGCCACTGTTTAGCATCGGGTGGGGAGTCGTTGTCGGTCGGCTGTCCGGTGGTGCCTCTCAGCAGTTAACGCCCGGCTGGTAAAGCAGCTCCGCCCCGTCCCCGGGTCGCTACCCTGGCCCTTATGCGCAGCGCCCGGGTGCCCGGTGGGGTGGTGCACAAGCTTCCCGCCGACCTGCGCACGGCACTGATATCCAACCCGGTGGCGCTCGATGCCTGGCAGGACATCACCCCTCTCGCCCGAAACGAGTTCATCTGCTGGGTCGAGGACGCCAAGCAGGAGATGACCCGGCAACGCCGCATTCGCCGCACCCAGGAGGAGCTGGAGGACGGAATGCGCCGACCCTGCTGCTGGCCGGGCTGCAGCCATCGAGAGCACAACGGCAGGTAGGGGCAGCAGGTCCGCAAACGCCGTCTGTGGATATCCGGCTCCCACCGGCTTCACAACAGTGGGGCTCCTCCCGGTGAGCCGTTGACGGGGGTAAATGACGCGTGCTCTGTTTGTAAAACGCGGGCTCTCGTGGGTGGGCAAGGCCGGTCACATCGTCACCGGTGGCCGGCTGCAGAGGGCTTGCGGGTGACCGGCAATGCAAGCAGTCGGGGGCATGATCCCAGGTCAGCCGAGGGCGGGCCCAGGAGGTGTCCCATCGCACGTAATGCGACCCGGCCGGAGGGAGAGGCGGTGCGGGGCCGCACTCGGCTCCGGTTTCGGCGGGCCGGCGGCGCCTTCATCCTCTTGGCGTTCCTCGCCTCCATCACCGTTGCCGCCTGCTCGTCGCCGGCGGAGAACTCCGGGCTCAAGCTGCCCACGCGTTCGACGACCGATCCGACGGCCGCCGTGCAGGCCGCCGTCCTCGCCGCTTGGAAGGCGGCGGAGACGGCCTTCTACCAAGCAGAGGCCAACCCGACGGGCCTCTTCTCGCCGTCACTGCCGGCCACGATGACCGACCCACAGCTCGAGATGGTGAAAACCAACCTCGCGGGCCAAGAGTCGGAAGACTTCCTCGGCCAAGGACCGTGGAACCTCGGAAGCCCACGCGTCGTATCCCTCGGGCCCACCGAGAACGACCCCACTACCGCCACGGTCGTCTCCTGCATCCACGACACCCAGATCCTCGTGAACGAGAACACCGGCCAACCGGCGTCGGGATTGAACGGCACGCCCGACTGGGCTGGCGCGACCTCGACCATGGTGCTCGTCCAGGGGATGTGGAAGCTGTCGCAACAGTCGTCGGTCGCCAACACGAACCGACAGGTCGCATGCGCTGGCATTTCGTAAACTGCTGTGCCGTCGCAAGCGGGGTTTTTGGTGCCACTGTCCTTCTATCACCATTGCCCGCCTTCGCTGGAACCTTCAATGGGAGTGACAGCGGATCAGTATCGAACGGCGCGATCACGGCTACTGCCAGTGATTCGTCTCCGGGCTCGCCGGGCTTGGGTGCGCCATCCACGAGCGACAGGGGCTCCGCCGGCCCTTCGGCGCCGCCGCCGCCCTGTTACTACGTGCCCGCCTCTCCGAGCGTGGCCGCCAGTCTGACCGCCAGCGTCGGAACAGGCGGGTCTGGTCGAGGCACGTGGTACACGTGGTACTGCACCAGCCCGGTCGGCTACCTGAACGATCCGGAGCCCGCCATCTGGGAGCCGGACGGGACCGCGCCGGGGACGGTGCCGTCTGTCCCGGCCCTCCTGCAGCAAGCCATCGGGCAGGCCGCGCTTGTCGACCCGACCATCGTCATGAATCCGCCGGGCGATCAGGTGGTGAACCTGGCCACGTGGCTCGCCGTGCAGCCCGGCCAGTGGAGCACCGTCGTTGCCTTGGCCACGGCCGGCGGGGTGACCACCTCCGTCACTGCGACACCCGAGGCGGTGCTGTGGAACCTCGGTGACGGCGACTCCGTCACCTGCCCCGGTCCTGGCGTGGTCTACGACACGAGCGAGCCCGCGTCGGAACAGTCCACCTACTGCAGCTACGTGTGGCCCGAGTCCTCGGCTGACGCCCCCGGAGGCGTGTTCAAGATGACCGCCACCATCGAGTACGAGGTGACCACCGCCGTCGTCGGCGCGCCGGATCCGACGCCCGACCTCGGCATCCACGCCGGCCCCACCCAGACCATCGATGTCGCCGTGTCCGAGATCGAAGCCCTCGGCACGAGCTCGTAAGCGCAACCGGAGATCGCCATGCCCACTTTGACAAGCCGCGTCACTGGAAACGGTCAGGCGACCGGCGGGAACTTTCTCGACCAGCTCACCCCTGGACTCCCGCTTCGGCGTCGCAACTGGCCTCGAGTCGGTGCAGCAGTGGCGCTGGCGGTGTTCTGCGGCGCGCTCTTCGTTCTCCTCTACGCCTCAGCCGGAGCACGTCGCCCGTATCTGGCGGTGGCCGAGCCTCTGACGGCAGGTGAGACCATCACCGCGGCCGATCTCACCACGGCCCGGGTGCAGAGCGATCCGGCGCTCTCACCGATTCCCGCTGGTGAGGCCGGCGCTGTGATCGGACGGCGCGCCGCCGTCGCGCTCGTGCCGGGAACGCTCCTCACGCCCGCCGATCTCGCCTCTGGTCCGCTCCTCGCTCCCGACGAGGCGTCGGTGGGTCTCGACCTGAAGCCGGGCGAGGTCCCAGGGGACCTCGTGGCGGGCGACACCGTGGTCGTCATCGACACGGCGGCTGCCGCAGGGCAAGGCGCCTTGGTCGCGCCGGACGTGCTCGTGAGCCAAGCCACGGTGCTTTCGGTCGTACAGCCGACGGCGAATTCACCGGACGGCGATACCGAAGTGACTGTGGGCGTGCCGGCGGACATCGGCGCTGCGGTGGCGACCGCAGCGTCCGCCGGGAATGTCGCCATCGCCGGCCTCGGGTCGGGCGGAGGCTCGTCGTG
>DATHCF010000349.1:0-11487 GCA_035319705.1 Acidimicrobiales bacterium
GCCGTGGTGCTCTTGCGCTGACCGAAACTCTCGCCAGTTACGCTCACCATCTTCTCCGCCGCCTGGGTACTGGTCCTCACCAGTTGCTCTGTCATCTTGAAACCGGCGTCGATGATCTTGCGCCGAGGGCCGTCCTCGCCCACGTGGGGAAAGAATCCATCCACGGTGTCGACGAACTTCCGTACTGCCTCAAGAGCAGATTCGGCTGAGTCTCGCACCGACTCTACGATCCTGTTGGCAGCCTCGGTAGGACCGCTTTCTGCGTTGGTCATGTTGGAGCCCTCCCTCAGGTCCTCGGACAAAACCAGGCTGGCAGGACCTTGCCCTGGGTAAAAGGGACTTTGGCCCCATGCTCAGGCCTGGGGGATTCGCGTCCGGCACCGTCGGTGGCGAGGCCCATCCCGCCTTCGCAGCCGCGGTCGCCTGTTTAGCCCGTCTGCTCGACGCCAGCGGGCACTGGCATACCCGAACACCCAGCAGAGCGATTCACCTGGCGATCAGCCAAGCGCACGTCCTCCTGGGTCACTTGCGAGGTGGCGCGGCGACATGGGCCGGACCGTGAAGCAGGAGCTGGGTCACTCCCCGAAGCAGCGGATGGGGGTCCTCGGCGCTCAGGCGGTTGAGGGTCGCCTGCATGAGCCCGGTGATCTCCTTGTAGCAGGCGTCCACCACGGCCTGGTCCTCGGCTGCCTCAGGACCGAGACCGCTCCAGTCGAGGGAGGAGAGGAACTCCACGGTGATGGCCGCTGGCATGGGGAGCGGGGGAATCGGTGTCACCCCGAAGGGCGGCCCGAGCATGAGGGGAACCACCTTGACCCGCAGCCGGTTGAGCCCGAAGGCTCGGGCCAGAGCTTCGCCTCGGGAGAGGACCACCACGGTGTGCTGAGCGCCGTGGGCCACTACCGGCACCACGGGCACCTGGCTGCGGAGCGCCAACCTCACGAACCCCTGACGCCCGGCGAAGTCGATGCGGTCCCGGTCCCGCCACGGCCGACAGGCTTCGTAGTCGCCTCCGGGGTAGACGAGCACGAGCGCTCCTTCTGAAAGGGCGGCCTCCGCCTGCGACCGGTCGGCGGGGATGCAGCCAATGCGGCCGAGGACGCCTCTCAGCCCGGGGAGGGAGAGGTAGAGGTTGTGGGTGAGGGCGTAGGCAGGTTGCTCCAGTCCACGACGGGCCAAGATGGCCAGGGTCGTGATCCACATGTCGGGCATGAACGTGGTGCTGGAGTGATTGCCCACGAGCAGCACCGGCCCGTGCTCGGGGAGGTGGTCAATCCCTCGCACCTCGGGCTGGAAGAAGCCGGTATACCGGGCGACCAGCGGTGCTAGGCGGCGGACGAACGCCGGGTCACGAGGAAAGAAGCGCGCACCTTGCTCCTGCTTGGCCTGCTCGACAAGTACCAACCTCGGCGCGTCCAGACCATCCGTCAGCTTGTTTCGGGGTTCGGCGAATTGCAGACTCGATGCCATGACGCAGCCTCCTTCTCCGCCGCGCCATGTATTTCTTCTCGCGCTGGGGGGAGGCCCCCAACAGGGCCGTTCGCCCTTTGGTCAAACGGGCTACCGCGCCCGGTCGCCGGTGCAGCACACCCTGGGGCAGGGGCGGGGGCTTGGCCAGCGATTCGGCCGACTCCCCGCACCTCAGAGCGCAGGACAACCGGGGTGTGGCCGGAGCCGGGGTAGGCCACCCTGAGGGCTTGCCACAGGTGGTGCTGAGTTGCCGTCAGCCGGAGGGAAACGTCGGTTCTGACGAAATGTGCGACCTCATCGTCGATGTCGTCGACGGTGCCCGCCAAAAAGAAGGTGGTAGTCCCATCGGAGCGCAGAAGGACCGGGTCGTTGAGGTCGCTGTTGTCCACGGTGACAGGCCCTCGTGCCTGGTGACCCGGGCCGTGTCACGCCGACAGCGCGCCACTCGCCCGATCGTGCACAGCCGGTAGTGGCCAGCCCAGTGCCGAACGGCCACAGGCAGGCCACGGCCATCCGGAGATGCGGCCCTTGGGCGAGCGGGTGTCGGGACTGTCGGCCCTGTCATGGCTGAGCTGTGTGGGTGACCCTGAGTCCATAGGAGAGGGGGTGGGACCAGTGGCCGGTCGCCGGGAGTTCGGGTCCGACCTGCGAACGGTGGTGGGCGGCTCAACGGCGATTATGACGGGTGCCTCCTCCGGCATTGGAGAGGCAACTGCCCCGATGCTGGGTGCGAACGGGGCCACCACGGTCCTCGTCGCTCGGTACAGGGAACGTCTCGAGGCACTCGGGCAGAAGATCCAAAGCGCCGATAGGAGCGCATGCCCGGACCCCGCTGAGCTGTCGGATCCTGCCCCTGTGGTGATAGAGCGTCCACGTCGCGTGGCCCAGGCGTCGGGAGTGATCGGACGCCTCATGGTTGACGCGACACCGAGACCCTTCGACGGTCCTCTCCGCCTTGCCTACCGTTGGTCCGGTCACTCGTCGGTGGCCAGGGGTGACGACACAGACGACTGGGAGCCTCCTGCATTTGTGCAGGGCGCCCTCCGACGCCTGGAGAGACTGAGCAGGCGGGCGCAGCTATGAAGGTCCGGCAGGCCCTGTCCGCGGCCCGTGTCCTTGGTCGCACCGGGATCCTCTGGCCGGCACGACCCCTGGACTACTTCCGCATGGCCCAGCTGACCCTACGGTGGGGGGCCAGCCTCGCCGCCGCCTCGGAGATGGCTGCGCTCCGGACGCCATCGGGGATGGCCGTGGTCGACGATCATGGGGGCCTGTCGTGGCGGGAGGTCGACGCTGCGGTCAATGCGATCTCCCGGGCGTTGGCCGGTCACGGTCTGGCGCCCAGCCGAACCGTGGGCCTGATGTGCCGGAACAATCGCTACTTCTTGCTGTCGACCCTGGCGGTGTCGAAGCTCGGTGCCGATCTCGTGCTGCTCAACACTGACTTTGGGCCGCACCAGCTCGCAGAGGTCCTGCAGCGCGAGAGGGTCGACGCCGCGATCTTCGACGACGAGTTCACGCCGACATTCGCTGCGGCCCGGTTCGAAGGAGCTGCCTTCGACAGCACGGCGATCCGTGCCGCGGCCGCGAGCGGGACCCGCGCATCGCCCAGGCCGCCCAAGGGACCCGGTCGCATCGTGTTCATGACCTCGGGCACGACGGGGCTGCCGAAGGGCGCCCAGCGCGCCAAGCTCACCCCTCCGGTTGACATGGTGGTGAGTGCATTCTCCCAGCTGCCATTGCGGGCACGGGAGCCGGTGGTCATTTCGCCGCCCCTCTTCCACCTGCTGGGGTTCGGCTTCTTGGGCTTCGCTCTGGGACTGCAAGGCACCCTTGTCGTGCGTAGTACGTTCGATCCCGAGGCGGTGCTGGCTGCCATAGCCGATCACCGGGCGACGACGCTCGTCGCCGTGCCGGTCATGCTCCGGCGGATCATCGGACTGGACGAGGAGACCCGGGGCCGGTACGACACCTCGTCGCTACGGGTCATCGTCTGCAGCGGGTCCAGTCTCGGTCCGGTGCTGGCCGCTGCCGTGATGGACGCCTTCGGCGACATCCTCTACAACTTCTACGGATCCACCGAGACGGGCTGGGCCACGATGGCCGGGCCCTCCGACCTCCGGGCCGCCCCAGGGACGGTGGGCCGTCCGCCCCTCGGCACTAGGGTGGCCATCCTCGACGACCAGGGCCGGCCGGTCACTAGTGGACGAAGCGGTCGCATCTTCGTCGGTAGCGGCATGACGTTCGAGGGCTACACGGGCGGTGGTGGCAAGCTGGTCATCGGCGGGTTGATGAGCACCGGTGACACCGGTCGCGTCGACGCAGCCGGGCGGCTGTTCGTCGAAGGTCGCGACGACGAGATGATCGTCTCCGGGGGGGAGAACGTCTTCCCCGGGGAGGTCGAGGAGCTCATGCGCAGCCACGAGGCGATCGTCGACGCCGCTGTCGTCGGTGTTGACGACGAGGAGATGGGTCAACGACTGGCTGCCTTCGTTGTCGCCGAGCCGGGATCGTCTCTCTCCGTCGACGAGGTCAAGGCGTACGTCCGCTCCCGGCTCGCTCGATTCAAGGTTCCTCGCTCGGTCCAGTTCGTCGACCGGATACCCCGGAATTCGATGGGAAAGGTGCTGCGGGCAGCGCTGCCGGACGAGCGGGCCGCCGACGCGAAAGGTCGAATGACCGGATCCTCAGCTTGACCAGGCACGATCGGCGGGACAATCGGCCAGATCGCCACTGTCGGGACCAGCGGTAGCCGACGTGATCTGCCCGCCTACCCGAAGGTCATCGGTCGAGTCCCACTGCTCCCAGCAACCGCGCCTAATGATTGGCCCGGGCGCGACGAGTCATGCCGCCTCGGAGTGCACCAGGCCGGAGGTGGCCAGGGCTCGGTGGACGAAGTTCCGCACGGCCCCAGACCACAAGAACCCGACATGGCTGCCCTCGTACCAGTGGATGGCGGGCTGCTGCCAGTGCTCCCACAAGGTGCCGACCTGTCGCCGGGGATGGACGAGACGGTCGGCGAGGCCGGCGAAGATGAAGCGCCGGTCCTGGGGCACCCGGGGAGGAAGGGCCAGAGGAGACACCACCCGGAGGACGAGGCGGGCCTGTCCGGTCAACTCGACGAATTCCGGTAGCTGGCGGAACTTCTCTGGTGCGTGCCGTTCGATCAGCTCGGCGAAATCAACGGTGGGCACACCGACGATGACGCACGACAGCTCGCTCTCGGTGCCGGCGGTGACCGCCGCCGCATACGCCCCCAACGACAGCCCGACGAGGCCCACCACTTCGTGGTCGTTTGAGCGAATCCAGCCCGCCAGACGTCGGGTGTCCCACACGGCCTGGGTCACTCCGTGAACGGTGTCGAGCAGGTCCTCGCTCGGGAAGCCCGGGGTGGGGGCGATCCCCGTGCGCCGGGGGCCGTGCAAGGGCATGACCGGGAAGGCCAGGTTGAGGCCCAGGGCGTGATGCAGCCAGGCCGCCTGGAAGGCGAACAGGTCGGCTCGAGGAAAGCCCATGCCCGCACCGTGCAGGCCGATCAGCCAAGGGCGCGGAGCTCGGTGGCGCAGCACCCAGGCGTGCGCCGTGCGGTTGGCGTCACGGGCCATCCACCGCGCCCGACCGGGCTCCTCGGGGCCCGGGTCGTAGCCGCTCTCGAACTGCAAGCGTTCGAAGCTGAGTCCACCGAGCAGACGCGTCTGCCGGATCATGGGCTCGGCCGGTGGAGGGTCGAGGAAGTATGCCGCCGGGTCGTCGAGCCAACCCCGGCGGCGGAAGAGGTCGAGGGCCTCGGCCACCTCGGCGCCGATGCGGTGATACTCCTCGGGAGCCGGAGGGCGGCGGAACGCCCGGCCCACGCTGACAAGCGACTCGTCGAGGAGCGCGCCGAGGGCGAGCGCGGGGCTGGGGAAGGGAACCAGGGCAGGAGGTCGATCTTCCGGAGGTGCTAACCACCGCTGCCAGGAATCGACGTAGAAACCGGCAGCCCGGCCGACCGGGCCGAGCCGCCTGGCCACGACCTCTCCGTGGCGGCTCAGGCTCCGTAGTCCGGCGCGCGCCGCCCGGCGCGTCGGCCCGGCCAATTGGCGGACGAGACTGCTCGTACGCCCCCCCATTGCCCCTCCGATCAGAGGGCTTCCCTCCTCCTGCTGTCAAGCAAAGCTAGTCCCCTCCACGTCCTCGAGGTGGGAACGGGTCGCCCAGAGGTCTAGTGACAGCGCCAGGAACACCGTGGTCGCCGTCAGAGACGAGGCCGGGAGGCCGTTCAGGCGGCGGCGGGAACCTCGAGATGCGAGGGACCACTTCTAAGGAGATGGGTGACGCCTCGGAGCAGCGGGTGAGGATGCTCGGCGCGCAATCGGTCGAGGGTTGCCTGCATGAGACTCGTGACTTCTCGATAGCACTGCTCCACGACCTTTTCGTCGTCGGCTCCCTCGGGTGCGATGCCTGCCCAGTCGAGGGCGGGAAGGAACTCCACGGTGATCGCCGCCGGTAGAGGAAGTGGGGGGCTGAGGGCCGAGGTGATGCCGAATGGCAGGCCTAGGAGGATGGGGAACACCTTGATGCGCAGGCGGTCGATCCCGAGGACGTGAGCCAAGCGCTCGCCACGCGAGAGGATCACCACGGTGTGGTGAGCTCCATGGGCAACCACGGGGACCACGGGAACCTGAGCACGAAGCGCCAACCTCACGAACCCGCGGTGCCCTCCGAACTCGACCCGGTCGCGTTCGGACCAGGGTCGGCACGCCTCGTAGTCCCCGCCTGGGTAGACGAGGACGAGGGCACCCTGGGCCAGGGCGGCTTCGGCTTGCTCATGTCCGGCCGGTATGGCCCCGAGGCCTCGCAGGACCCGTTCGATCCCCGGAATGGCGAAGAGGAGGTCGTAGGCGAGCCCGTAGAAGGGCTGCTCGAGACCGCGTCTGCGTACAACGGACAGACCGGTGATCCAGACGTCGGGCATGTAGTAGAGCCCGGAGTGGTTGCCAACCAGCAGTACCGGTCCGCTTCGAGGGACGTTTTCGATTCCACGCACCTCGGGGAAGAACAAGCCGACGTACCGTTCGCCGGTGCCGATCAAGCGATGGATGAGTTCGTTGTCGCGGCTGAACCAGGGAACGGACAGTTCGTGCTCAATCCGATGGCTAAGAACGGTTACGAGCGGCGAAAGAACTCCACCCGATTCTCCCGTTTCCCCCGTAGTCATGCTGGCCCCCGACCAAAGCGGCTCCCTTCGCCGTTTGTCGCGCCCCGGGGGCGTCTTCGACAGAGACCTTCGACCCCCCTGCACCCATGTGTTTCATCCGCCTCCGGGCCCAGGACCCTAGGATTTACCGGGGGAGCGCAACGAGCTAGCGACCGCTGCTCCGCCCCAGAAGGGTATCGGCCGGAATGTTCGGTCATCGATAGGTCGGGGCCCGTGGTCAGCCCGCGGGACGGCATCGGTCTCCGGAGCGATGCCGGATAGGAGGGGACCTTGAGCCCACAGGTACTTCCGGTCGGGTCGGCTATCGGCAAAGTCAACCCATGGCGCCATTACCAATCAGGCCGGACGTGGTGTCATGGGTCCCCGCCCGGGTCGGAGACGGGGTCGGTTAGGTCTCGGTTAGGCGATCAGCAGTGAACTCCGCGGCGCGGGTCAACTCACGTTGCAAGCTGTCGAGGGCAAACGACTCCAACTTGCCGCCCACTACCGGGATCGATGCCTTCACCTCTCCGTTGAAAACGTGCACGGAGCCCGATCCGGCCGATCGCAGCTCGGTCGGTCCTCCCATCGAAACCGGAGCGCCTTTAATTTCGGCGAGCCACGTCCCTTCGCGGGAACCATCCCCGTGAGCTGGCTGCCAGACATACGTATTGGTGACAGTCGTGACGGCTGGGATCAGCTTCTTAGCGAAGCCGGGTAGCTCGACGCCAGTGCGCTGTCGGGTCACCACCTTCACGCCACCCTCAGGGGTGACTGTTTGCTCCACTAACTCTGCGTCCTTGCCTCCAAGATGGGAGATGATCTCGAGCTGGAACGGTCCGCTGGATATCAGCGCGAACAGCTCTTCTGGTGCACGGTCGTAGTGAAACTCCTCGTGGATCGTCTTCACGCGCCTTTAGTGTAGAAGATGGCGAGGCTGCCCACCGGGACAGAGATTGACCAATCCCGAGCCATTCGGCGCAGTCAGATTGTCGATGGAGGCGATGATGACCGCCCGTAGGGACCATGGCGCGAGGAGACGGCATCGAGCTGCTGCGACGGATCGGCCCACCCCCACCCGTGGTCACTATCTATTCCGCCTTTGAGTACTACGCGCCGGACGAGGTGCGATCCCTTTTCAGGTCCATTGAACCCATCGCACCGGGCGAATCAGACCAGCTAGCTTCCCGACATCGCGTGGCGGTACCTCCAGGCGCCGAGGGGCGCGAAGACGATCACGATGCCAACGAGCCAAGCGAGGCAGTGCAGGAGATCGGTTCTGGTCGGTCCGCCTAGCATGAGGGCCCGCACAGCGGAGGCGGTCGCCGACACCGGCTGGTGGCTGGCGAAAGCCTGCAGCCAGCCAGGCATAGTTCTGACGGGGATGAAAGCAGACGAGGCAAAGACGAGAGGTGCCATGACCGGGAATGCGGCGGCTTGGGCGGTCTCGGGATCGCCAACTGCCAAGCCGACCACCGCGAAGATCCATGACATGGCGAAGCCGAACAACAGAACGAGAAGCATCCCCGCAAGGAACGAAGCGATTCCAAGGTGCGTTCGGAACCCGACGGCGAAGCCGACCGTCACCATCAAGGTGACGACGAAGACGTTGCGGGTGAGATCGGCGAGGGTGCGCCCGGCGAGGACAGCCGAGCGGGCCATAGGCAATGAAGCGAACCGCTCCAGCAGGCCGCTCTGGAGATCTGACGCCAGGCCCACGGCGGTATTCATGGCGCCGAACACGGCAACCTGGACAAAGACCCCCGGCATGAGGAAGTCGACGTAAGGGATGCCGGGGATCGCCAGTGCGGCAACGCCGCCGAAGACATAGCGGAACAGAAAGACGAACACCAGCGGCTGGATGGTGGAGAACACGAGCAATCGCGGCACGCGGTAAAAGGCGATGAGATTGCGGCCGCAGATGGCCAATGCATCGTGAACAGGACGAAACGCTCGCCGTTGGGCAGGTGGAAACCTGCTGAAGGCTACGGTTCTCATTCGGTGCCCGCCATTGGGAAGGGGGCTGTGCCGGCCTTGTCGCCCTCTGCGTGGCGGCCGGTCAGTAGCAGAAAGACGTCGTCAAGGCTCGGCTCGCGCACTTCGACTGCAATCGGGGGGAGCTGGTGTCCGTCGAGCAGGTGCATCGCGCCGATGAGCAACCGCGTTCCGTCATTGGAGGTCAACCGGATGGAGGTCCCGTCGCGTTCGATGCGCGCGGGCAGCTCAGCGAGGAGATGCTCGGCACGGATGGCTGCCATGCTGTCATCCATCCCAAACTCGATCACCGTGCTCCCCAGTGCAGATTTCAGAGCCGCTGGCGTGTCGTTGGCGATTACCTTCCCCCTGTCGACAACTGCGATTCGTTGTGTAAGACGGTCAGCCTCCTCCAGGTATTGCGTGGTGAGCAGGACAGTCGTGCCATCGGCGACCAGCTCACGGATCATGTCCCACAGTTCATTTCGGCTTTGGAGGTCAAGACCGGTGGTGGGCTCGTCGAGGAAGAGCACCGGCGGGTGGGCAACGAGAGCCGCTGCCACGTCGAGGCGCCGGCGCATTCCACCGGAGTAGGTCCGCACCGGGCGCTTCGCTGCTTCGGCCAGGTCAAAGCGTTCCAGCAGCTCGTCGGCGCGCTGTCGGAACTCGGCACGGGACAGCTGGGCCAAACGCCCGATCAGACGAAGGTTCTCGCGGCCTGTGAGATTCACGTCCACGGCGGCGTACTGGCCAGCCAAACCGATCCGTTGGCGCACCTGGGACGCCTCGCGCACGACATCGTGGCCGAGAATGGTGGCCGAGCCGGCGTCTGGGCGCACGATAGTTGTGAGAATCCGGATCGCGGTGGTCTTCCCCGCCCCGTTCGGCCCGAGCAGCCCGAAGACGCTGCCCTCACTTGCCTCGAAATAGACGTCATCAAGGGCGACGACATCACCGAAATGCTTCGTGAGCCCCTCTACGATGATCGCCGGGTCACCCATCGGCTCCGCCGTTAAGAGCTGGACGAGGCCTCGGAAAGGGCATGGAGATCCCGGGCGTCGTCCACCTTGCCCATGGTCCGGTAGCGAATCGCTCTTCGCACGGGGCCAAAGGCCATCTCAGCGGGACTTTTGGCCCTTTTGGAAGGGCGGTTCAGGCAACCGGTCCGCTGTCGACGGTGACGCTGAACGGCATTGCGAGCGGTTGGTCGCGCGATATCAGGACGACGCCGCAGCTGGTCACTCCCACCACGTATTCGCCGGAGCTACTCAGCCACCAACCCGGACAGTTGTCACGAACCCATGGCAAAGACCGCTCCGACGATTGCTCCCAGCGCCAGGCTCAGGCGAGCCAGGGCCACCAGCTCAGATAGTGGCTGCAGTCTCGGCTTGCCAGAAACCGCCCGCCCACCCCCCGACTTTGGCGATGAACAGTTGTCGCAGCGACGCAGAGCGGACCGGAAGGCGTGGTTCCGCTTACTACGACGACGAGGAAGACGCCGGGTGGCCTACGCTGACCGCAGAACGCCGAACAATCGCGCTTCTGGGGGCGCTGCGACGCTCCCAGCGAGGTGCTTGTCGAGCTGGGGTCGCACCACTCCGGCAGCCTTGTCGGCATGTTCTTGGGTGTCCCACAGAACGTAGATACCGTATTCGCCATCCCCGTGGTCCCCAAATACGGTGACAGCCTGACAACCCGGTTGCGCTGCAATGAGCGGAGCGAGTTCGTCGGCGAGCGCCTGCGCCTTTGTCTCACTTCCGGGTGTCAAGGCGAACCTCACCAGACGGGTAAACATGAGCGAACCTCCTCCACCTTCACCTGCGCTCAGTCTTGCCGATAGATACCGTCCAGGCTACGCCTGCCGGGACCGACCTGAAAGTGATGCCGCTTGTTCGTTCCCCGCTGAGGAGCCAGGGTGATCGGTAACTGCGGCCCAGCGCGATCCTGGACGGTTCGGCTCCGTGAGGGGCTCTGAGAAAATGGGGCTGTGAATCCAAAGGGCATCACGATGGTGACCGTCCAGGTGCGGGACTTCAACGCCTCTGTCCAGTGGTACCGCGACGTTCTCGGGCTCGTGGTGCGCTGGTCGGAACCCGAAGAGTTCTGCATGCTCGTCCCACATGGCAGCGCGGGACCGGCCCTGGCACTCGCCACCGACCACCCCGACCGCATCCCGGCTGCACCAGGCACCGGATGGACCCCGACATTGACCGTGGATGATCTCGATTCGCCGTTGATGAGTACGGCACCGTGGAGTGACTTTCGACGCCGAGGAGGAGGGCGCGGAAGAGGGCTACCCGCCTTGTGAGGATTCGAGACCCAGAGGGCAATCCGGCCGGTATCACCACCTCCCAGTAGGTTCGCCCCATCCTCCAAGTGCCGTTCTTTCACTCCCAACCTGACGGGCCACCCGCCCTGTAACGACGCCTCGGAGTGATCCCTACCGGCCCAAATGGTCCCGACCTAGACGGGAACTCTGGCCTGCCCATCCCGGTCCCGGCATTCTCGCTTAGAGCAGTGACGGTGGGTGTGACTCGGCGACCTGTCGAGGCTCCGGCCCAAGCCCTCTGAGAGGACTTCCGGCCCTGTCTAGCCCGGCTCATGCGGTCGACAGTTGGGCCATGGAGGACATTCCTTTAGCCAGCGTGTCCCCAGCTGGTTCCGTCCCCATCGCCGAGGTTACCGAGGAAGTGGTCGTCCGGGTTTCGTCCGAAGCTCGCCTGAGCGAGGTTGTGGAAGCGCTCATTGGAGCCAATATCGGTGCTGTTGTCGTTGGCGACAAAGCGAAGGTCATGGGCATCATCTCTGAGCGCGACGTGGTCCACGCGCTGGGCGCAGGCGGGGACTTCGATGCCCTGTCGGCG
>DATHCF010000350.1:0-7997 GCA_035319705.1 Acidimicrobiales bacterium
GCGGGCCATGGCCAAGATGGACACCATCACCAACTACGACACCCGCTTCACCCGGGCGGACGGCTCGTCGTTCCACGTGACCTACACGGTGTCGCCCATCAGGGACGGCGACAGCGCCAGCGGTGCGGTGCTCGTGTTCCGGGACATCACCGAGCGCAAGCAATTCGAAGAGCAGCTGGCCCGTCATGCCTTCCACGATGCCCTGACCGGGCTGCCCAACCGGCGCTTGTTCCTCGACCACCTCGACCACGCCTTGCGCCGCTCGCTGCGCAGCGAGGAGCTGCACGCCGTGCTCTTCGCCGACGTGGACCGCTTCAAGATCGTGAACGACTCCCTCGGCCACCACTCCGGCGACCAGCTGCTCATCGCCATCGCCGGCCGGCTCAAGGCGGCAGTCCGGCCGGGCGACATGCTGGCCCGCTTCGGTGGGGACGAGTTCACGCTCCTCCTCGAAGGGGTGAGCACACCCGAGGACTCGGTGGCGTGCGCCCAGCGCATCCTCGACCGCATGAACGAACCGATCGTGCTGCCCGACGGCCACGAAGTGGTGGCCACGGTGAGCATCGGGATCGCACTGACCGGAGGGGGCAAGACCCGCGACGACGTCCTGCACGACGCCGATGTGGCCATGTACCAGGCCAAGGCCAAGGGACGCGGCGGCAACTTCGAAGTGTTCGACGTGGAGGCCATGGGCACGCGCTCGGTCGAGCGGATCGATCTCGAGGCCGGCCTGCGCAAGGCGCTCGAGCGCGACGAGCTCGTCGTCCACTACCAGCCGGTGGTCTCCCTGGCCGACGGCCTGGTGGTGGGAGCAGAGGCCCTGGTGCGCTGGCAGCACCCCACCCGAGGCCTCTTGGCGCCGGCCCACTTCATCGAGCTGGCCGAGGACACCGGACTGATCCTCCCCCTGGGCCGGGTGGTGCTCGAGCGGGCCTGCGAGCAGGTGCGCCAGTGGCGTGAGCAATTCGCCGTTCCCTTGTCGGTGGCGGTCAACCTGTCGGCCCGGCAGTTCCAGAAGGAGGGGATGGTCGAGGAGATCGAGGAGATCATCACCCGATGCGAGGTCGATCCCTCCCAGATCTGCCTGGAGATCACCGAGAGCCTGGCCATGGAGGACGCAGAGCGCACCATCCAGCTGCTCACCCGCCTGAAGAGCCTCGGGGTCAAGGTCTCGATCGACGACTTCGGCACCGGGTACTCGGCGCTCGGTTACCTGGCCAACTTCCCGGTCGACATCGTGAAGATCGACCGCAGTTTCGTGGACAAGGTGGACGCTGACCCGGTCAAGTCGGCCATCGTGGCCGCCGTGATCAACCTGTCCAAGGCCATCGGCATGACCGCCGTGCTCGAAGGCGTGGAGACCAAGGAGCAGCTCGACCACCTGCGTGCCATCGGCGCCACCGTGGTCCAGGGCTTCTACTTCGCCAAGCCGATGCCGCCCGAGGCGCTGACCGAGATGCTGTCGGTGTCCATGCACCTGCACGGCGGCAATGCCCCGGTGGCGCCGGAGAAGACGAGGAGATTGCGCCGCCGGGTCGCATGACCGGGCTGATCCCGGCCCGGCCGTGGCCGGCGACCCCGCTCGTTTACTGACGTGGGTGTCATAGAACGGTAGCGTTGGGGCATGCCCGGACAACGGCGACGCCCGCCCGTCTCGCCGCACGAGCCGGTGGAAGACGACCCCGCAGACCCCGCCTACGACCCCGAAGCGGTCCGGGCCAAGTACATGGCCGAGCGCGACAAGCGTCTGGTTCCCGGACGCGCCGACATCCGGGACCTCCGGGGCGACGAGCGTTTCGCCCACTACCGCGACGACCCGTTCACCCCGTTCATCGAGCGGGGCCCGCTGTCCGACGAGGCCGACGTCGTCATCGTGGGTGGGGGCATTGCCGGCATCCTGGCCGGCGTCGAGCTCCGGCGGGCCGGTGTCCGCAAACTGCGCATCGTCGACCAGGCGGGCGGCATCGGCGGGACCTGGTACTGGAACCGCTATCCCGGCCTGATGTGCGACGTGGAGTCGTACATCTACCTTCCCATGCTCGAGGAGCTCGGTTACATGCCGAGGACGCGCTACGCCTTCGGCGAGGAGATCCTGTCGCACCTCGAGCAGATCGCCGAACGGTTCGACCTGGGGGAGGACGCCCTCTTCCACACGGGGGTCACCCGTGCCGAATGGGAAGAGGCGACGGCCCGATGGCACGTCCACACCGACCGGGGTGACGACATCGCCTGCCGCTTCTACGTCCTGGCCGTGGGCATCCTGAACCTCATGAAGCTGCCCTCCATCCCGGGGATGGAGGACTTCGCCGGGCGTTCGTTCCACACGGCGAGATGGGACTACGACTACACCGGTGGGGGACGGCACGAGCCGCTCACCCGTCTGGCCGACAAGGTCGTCGCTCTGGTCGGCACCGGGGCCAGCGGGATCCAATGCGTTCCGCCGCTCGCCGACTCGGCCAAGCACCTCTACGTGTTGCAGCGCACGCCCTCGGCCATCGGCGAGCGCGGCAACCGGCCCACCGATCCCGATTTCGGCCGGGGCTTCGAGCCCGGCTGGCAGCGGGCCCGGATGGACAACTTCCAGGCCGTCATCCTGGGACGCTCGGTGGAGACGGATCAGGTGGACGACGGGTGGACGCACCATTGGGCGGCCGTCCACAATCCTCCCCGGGACCAAGGCATGAAGGGGTTGGACGTCCTGCGCAAGGCGGAGGAGGTCGACTTCGAGATCATGCAGTGGCACCGCCACCGCGTGGAGGAGCTGGTGGATGACCCGGCCACCGCCGAGATCCTGAAGCCCTATTACCGGTATCTGTGCAAGCGGCCCTGCTTCCACGACGAATACCTGCTGGCCTTCAACAGCCCCAACGTGACACTCGTCGACTGCCCTTCGGGGATCGAGCGAATCACCGCCAAGGGCCCGGTGGTGAACGGCCGGCAGTATGAGGTCGACTGCATCATCTACGGCACCGGCTTCGAGCCGGAGCTCACCCCGCTGCATCGCCGCGCCGGCCACGAGATCGTCGGCCGGGGCGGCGTCACTCTGGCCGGGAAGTTCGCCGACGGTGCCTCCACGCTGTTCGGGATGTTGAGCAGAGGGTTCCCCAACATGTTCGTCATGCCGGCACCGGGGCAGCAGGCGGTGGTGACGGTCAACTACACGCAACTGGCCGTGCTGGGAGCCGAATTCGTAGGCCGCACCATCGGAATGCTGGACCACAAAGGCATCGAGGTGTTCGACGTCAGCGCTCAGGCGGAGGCGGACTGGACCCGGAAGGTGGTGGACTCCTTCGTCGACGGCAGCGCCGTGATGTCGGTGTGCACGCCGTCTCGGCTCAACAACGAGGGCCACCCCGAGGCCATGAACCCCCGCAACGGGAACTACGGCCGCGGGATGGGAGACTGGTTCGGATATCGCCAGCTGCTCGAGCAGTGGCTCGACGCCGGAACGTTCGAGGGCCTGGAGCTCGAGGTCCGCTCGACGGCACGGTGAGCGACAGGCGGCGGGTCGCCGTCGTGACCGGCGGCGGGGGCGGGATCGGAGCGGCCATCGCCGAGGAGCTGGGACGACACGGCTGGTTCGTGGCCACCGCCGACCCGCTGGTCACCCTCGACGGCACCGAGCGGCTTCCGGAGCCGCAGGAGACGACGGCCGGCCGCATCGTTGCCGCCGGCGGGGCAGCCCGGGCGTCGTCGGCGTCGGTCACCGACGCGCCGGCCCTCCACCGGCTCTTCGAGGACTTGGTGCAGGAACATGGGGCGCTGGACGCGGTGGTGAACGTGGCCGGCATCACCCGCAAAAGCGGCTTCGCCGAGGGGACCGAGGAGGACTGGCTGGCGTTGCTGACGGTGCACCTCGGCGGATACCTCAACGTGCTCGGTGCCGCGCTTCCGCTCATGGCCGCCGCCGGGCATGGCCGCATCCTCGGCGTCACCTCCGGGTCGGGCTGGCGAGCAGCCGACGCCGGCGGCTACAGCTGCGCCAAGCGTGTGGTGGCCTCCTTGACGTGGCAGCTGGGAGCTCTGGCCCCGGCTGGAGTGACCGTCAACGCCATCTCGCCCATCGCCGCCACCCGCATGGTGGCCGCCGCCGCCGAACGCGCCCGCCAGGAGGGCCGCAGTGGAGCCGGCGGGGGACTCTCGCTGTTCAGGTCGATGCCGGGTCCGGAGGCCCTCGGGCCACTGGGCGCGCATCTGGTGAGCGACGAACTCGGATGGTGCCGCGGCCAAGTGCTCTTCGCCGGCGGATCCGAGACAGCCGTCGTCGCACCACCACGACTGCTCGAGGTTCTTCGCACCGCCGACGTCGCCTCCCTGCCACACGTGCTCACGACCGTCATCCCCCGCGCCTTCGCAACGGCGGAGGCCAACCAGGCGAGCGGCGGAGGCGGTAACCCGCGATTCGCAGCGCTCTTCGAGGAGGCCGCTTCAGTCGAACCGGCTCGGGGCGACGTCCGCTCCTGTGCCATCGTGACCGACCGGCCGCCCCTGGCCTCGGCGATCGAAGGTGCCCTGCAGGCTCGCTCGGTGGCCTGCCGTCGTCTCGAGCCGACAGAGGGGTTCGCTGACGCGGCCAAGTCGCTGCGTGGCGCGGTGGAGGTCGCCGGGCCGGTCGACGCCATCGTGGTGGTGCGCTCCGGCGGTAACCCTGCGGACGGGCGCGGCACAGGATGGGAGCGGGTGCTGGCCGAACACGACGGGATCGTCGCACAGATCCAAGCGGATGCCGGCTGGGCCAGGGCGGCTGCCGACTACGCGGTGGAGACCAACCGGCCCATCCGCCTCGTGACCCTCGTGGACGCCACCACCGCCGGAGGGCGCAGCCGGGCGCAGGCCGCCGCCCAGCTGGCCCGGGTGTCGCTGGGCACCACCGACGGACGGGTGTCGGCCTTCACCGCCGGCATCGAGGCATTGCAGGACCCAGCCGCGCCGCTGGTGGGCGAGCTCGTCGCCTTCCTGCTCTGCGACCCCGGTGCCGGCGCGCTGGTCGGTGCGGAGCTGGTGGTCGGCGGCGGCTGGCTTGGGCTACGGAGCCACCCCCATCCGGCCGGCACCCTCAGCTACGGCGGTGCCGGCCTTCCCGAATGGTTCGACACCGTCTTGGGAGAGCTCGTGGGATCCGCCGATCATCCGGGGAGGCGACAGACCAGATGAGCGAGCGGCCCAGCCGGGTGATCGACGCCCACGTGCACATCTGGGACCCGGCCCGCAGTGACTGGTACCCGTACCTCTCGCACCCTCCGGCGGGGGGAGAGGGCGACGCCACGAGGATGTTCCGGCCCTTCGACGTCGCCACCTACCGGGCCGAGACGGCTCGATGGAACGTGGAGAAGTTCGTCAACGTGGCCGCCGCCACCGGCAAGAATTCGATCGACGAGACCATCGAGCTCGACCGGAAGGCTGCCTCGGGCGCCGGTCCCGACGCCATCGTCGGCGGTCTGCCGCCGACGGACACGGTGGCCGAGGCCATCGACCTGCTCGACCGGCAGATGAGGGCGCCGCGCTTCCGGGGCGTGCGACCGATGGGCCCGCTCGACCGGCCCGTTCCGCCCGCCGAGGTCCTGGGCGCCCTGCGGGAACGGGATCTGGTGTTCGAATTGATGGCCCATCCCGATCAGCTCCTGTCGGCAGCAGCCGGTCTCGCCGCCTTCGACGATCTCACCGTGGTGGTCGAGCACACCGGGTGGCCACGCTCGAGCGACGAACAAGAGCAGTCCCTCTGGCGGGAAGGCATCGCCGCGTTGGCGGACCTGGGCGACAACGTGGTGTGCAAGCTCTCGGGACTGGCCATGCCGCTTCGCTGCATCGACACCGGCGTCTTCGCCCCCTGGCTGGACCACGCCATCGAGAGCTTCGGCCTGCACCGCTGCATGTTCGCCAGCAACTTCCCGGTGGATTCCGTGTTCGGCACCTTCGACGAGCTCTATGACGTCTTCTGCGCCGTGACGTCTGGTCTTGACACCGACTCCCGAGAGGCGCTCTTCGCGGCGAACGCCGAGCGCGTCTATCGCCTCACGTGAACGGAGCCGGGCCTCGGCCGCGCCCGTCTCCACGCCGGCGGGAGCAACAGGTGCGGGTGACCTTCGAGGGGGAGGCGGAGACCGAGGACAAGGCGCTGTCGGCGACTCGTCGCGGCCGGTGACGGTGCGCCAAGCAACGCCCAGGCCACCACGTCGGTAGGGCTGGCGGCGACGCACGTCGCCGCCACTGGCGCCTGACGCAGCGTCGCAAGGTCGTTCTCCGACGCCACCGGCCGCTTGTTTGTGTTCGCAAGCATTTTTCTCCGGCGGGGCGCTTCTCTCCAGATCGATGGGACTTTCGTCCTCTTTTCGTAGTGACCAGCGCCGTGCCCGTCGATAAACACTCTACGAGTTGTTGTCACTTCGTTGAGTCACTAAAGTGCCCAAAGTGAACAATTTGCCACCCATAGCGAAAACGGCCGTCGTCGTGATCGCAATCGCCGCCGCCATCCGGGTGGCGAACGCATTCGAGCCGGTCGCGGCGGGAGTGCTCGTGGGGGTGGCGGCCGTCGCCGCTTCGGGCTACGGCGTGTGGGCGAATGGGCGGGTGCACGGGCGGAAGTGGCGTGTCGCCTGGACGGCGCTGGCCTTGGGGCTTCTGGCAGCGGTGGGCGCCGCCTTGGTTCAGGCCATCGACGGGTCCAGGCACCCCTCCACCTCCCCCATCCTGCTGACACTTTCCCTGGGCGGGGGCGTCCTGGCTTCCATAGGCCTCTTCTCGTTGCTCCGCCAGCGCCTGCCGGTGCGGGCTACCGAGGCACTGGCCGAGGCGGTGGTCGGCGCCATGGCGCTCGGCCTCCTCATCGTGTCCGTGACTGTGTCGGGCTCCTTCGGCTGGCGCCCCCTCCGCGACCTGCCACTTCTCGCCGTGCCGCTCGTCTACCTGGTCGTCCTGTGGCTGGCGGGAAGCCTGATCTCGCTCACGCCGCAGCACCCGGTGGGGTACCGCTACATGATCGCCGGCTTCCTCTGCCTGCTGGCGGCGGCGGTGGCCGACTGCATTCTGGTCGTCTCCGGACGGGCGGTGGCGTTTCCCCTCGACGCCGTCGAGCTCTGGGGAGCATCCCTGTGGGCGGGAGCGTTGTTCCACACCTCGCACCGGGTCGCCTTCGATCCGGTGCCCGCACGGTCCACTCGACCGAGCACCGCCCACGTGGTCGTCCTGCTCGTCTGCACGATGGTCGTCCCTGTCGCTGTCATCATCCGATTGGTCGAAGGCGGGACTGCCCACGAGCTGTGGTTGGCCATGGCGGCCGTGCTTCTGCCACTGGTGGTCGTCCTCTACCTGCTGTACAAGGTCTTCGCCCATGCCGCGGCTGAATATCGGGCCCAACATGATCCCCTGACCGGCGTCTGCAACCGCGCCTTGTTCGAGGACCGCGTGAAGACCACGTTGAGTTTGGCGGAGCGATCGCGCGGTCCGGTTGCGGTGATGTACCTCGACCTCGACCGATTCAAGAGCATCAACGACAGCCTGGGTCACGCTGTCGGCAACCAGGTGCTCCAGGCCGTCGTCAAGCGACTCCGAGGGTGCCTGCGCGCCGAGGACACCTTCGCCCGAGTGGGCGGAGACGAGTTCACCTTCCTGCTCCCGGAGATCGAGACCAAGGAGCAGTGTGCCGGCTTCGCCCAACGGACGCTCGACACCTTCGCAGATCCGTTCACGGTGGGAGGCCGCCAGCTGACGGTCCAAGCCAGCGCCGGGATTGCCTTGTTCCCAGAGGACGGGGTGGATGCGGACACTCTGTTGAAGAACGCCGATACGGCGATGTACCAAGCGAAGAATTCCGGACGAAATACGTTCGCCGTCTACGACGCCGCCATGAGCGCGAAGGCCAGTCTGCGATTCGCTCTAGAAGCCAGTCTGCGTAAGGTGATCGAAGGGGACCGCCTCGCCGTCCACTATCAGCCCAAGTTCCTGACCAGGACGGGCGAGATCTGCGGAGCGGAGGCGCTCGTCCGGTGGGAGCACCCCAG
>DATHCF010000351.1:0-6693 GCA_035319705.1 Acidimicrobiales bacterium
GGTCCGGGCCGCCAGCTCCTCCACGGCGCCACGGCTGTCCGGCCCGGCGAAGGTGGCGTCGACCAGCACCGGCTGGCCCAAGCCGAGCGCGGTGCCCGCCCGCTCGAGCAGCGCTGCATAGGTCCTCGCCGACACCTCGGCTCCGTAGGCGCCGGGCACCTCGGCGGCGAGCAGCGGGCCCCGATGTCCCGGGTCCACCAGCTCACGGCGGATCTCGTCGGAGCGCAGCACCGGCCACCCCATCCGCTCTCCCAGGGCGGCGGCCAAGGTCGACTTGCCGGTCCCCGGCAGACCGCTGACCGCCACCAGGAGCACCCGGGCGCGCTGCAGGTGCCATTGCGCCATGCCCAGCAGGCCGACGGCGCCCGCCTGACTGCGGGCGGCCCGCAGGTCGTGCTCCTGGTCGGCCCGCAGGCAGGCCACTTCGGCCCGCACCACGGCGCGCGCGGCCCAGTAGAAGTCGACCAAGGTCGACGGGAAGTGGTCGCCGGCTGCCTCCTGGTAGGCCACCAGGAACGCCTGGGCCAGGTCCGGGGCGCCGAGACGCTCGAGGTCCATGGCCAGAAAGGCCACGTCGGCGATCACGTCCACGTACCTGAGCCGGGGGTCGAATTCGATGCAGTCGAGCACCCGCGGGCCGTCGTCGAGCAGGTAGATGTCGTCGGCCAGCAGGTCGCCGTGCCCGTCGCACACGCACCGGCCGGAGATGCGCGTCTCGAACAGCGGCGCCCGGCCGCCGATGTAGGCCATGGCCAGGCGATCCACGTCCGCCACCACCCCGGCGTCGACCATGCGTCCCGAGAACTGCGCCAGGGTGTCGAGGCATCGCCGCCACGTCCCTGCGATGGCCGGCGGACGGGCGGCGTCGTCGATCGCCCCACCACGCGCCGCGCCGGCATGGAAGTCGGCCAGCAGCCGGGCGAGCCTCCGCAGCGGCGCCCCGAGCTCTGCAGCATGCTGCTGCACCAGCGCCGACAGGCGGCGCCCGGCTGGCATGCGCCGCATGACCACCGCATAGTCGAGGGCGGCCGTGCCGGGTGGCGGCGCGGTAAAGAAGTCCTCCGGGCGAAGGGCGGCGACGCCGAGGTAGACGTCGGGGCTGAGACGGCGATTGGCGTCGACCTCTTCGACGCAGGCGGCGTGGCGCGCTTCGACGGTGCGGAAGTCCACGAAGGGCATGGAGAGGGCCTTCTTGAACTTGAACACGGTGTCGCCGGTGAACAGCAGCATCGACAGATGGGTCTCGGCCACCGAAGGGGAGCGGTGCGCCGGCTGCGGCGGGCGGACCGGCTGCAGCGCCTCCCCGGAACCGTCCTCGGAAGCCGCGCCCCCGGTCACCGCCCGGTGGCGACGGTTCGTTCGTCCAGCGACATGCCGGCCGACAATGGCGACCGGGCCATCCAGCGCAGCGGCACCAACAGGCACGGCTGGACGGCGCCCTCCCCGAGCACCGATCGCACCACCTGCGCCCGGTCCGCCTCGATGGCCTGGTGCCACAGCAGCACCAACAGATCGGCGCCGGCGCACTGCGCACGGATGGTGGACCCCGGCGGTCCCGTCACCACCTGCAGGTGATCGGGCCGTCCGTAGCGACGCTCGAGCTCGTGCCGCCATGCCGTGGCGTGATGGCCTGCCCCCTCCCACATGGGCGGCGCCGAGCTCTCGGTGAGGACCACCAAGATGGTGGTCCGGACTCCGCTGCGCAGCAGGTGCACCGTGCACAGGCGCGCTGCCCGTTCCACCTCCGGCGAGTCGTCCGAGGCGATGACCGCCCAGTGCAGGCTCGGCGGCCGTCCCTCCTCCACGGATCGGGGGCGTTGCGGCAGTACCAGCACGGGACCGGGACAGGCGGCCGCCACCCGCAGGATGCCGGTCATCCACAGCGCGCCGTGATCGGGGGCCGGCAGGTACGACGGCGCCAGTCCGATGACGCGGGCGACCTCGGTCACGAACCGCTGCCAGCGGCCGCTTTCCCCATCCGTGACGTCGTGCAGGACGACCAGACGCACGTCGCGCGAATCCCCATCGGCGTTCATGGTGACAACCTCCCTCAACGCTCCACTGCTACCCACGCTCCTGGTGGCGACACCGTCGTCGTGGCATCGCCGGTTTGCACTTCGATCGGCTCCGCCGTGCTCACGTACACTGCGTCGTCGCGCAGGCGCAACGCCAGTGGGTTCCCGTGCCAGACGATCCGCAGCCGCAACTCCCGCCAGTGCTCGGGAATCCTCGGGTCGACCCTGAGGACCCGGTCATCGGGACGTGAGAAGCGCAGGCCGCCGAAGCCGAACACCAGCGCCTGCCACAAGCCGCCCAGCGCCGCCATGTGCAGGCCGGCGCCGGTGGTGCCGGTGAGATCGTCGAGGTCCACGCGCCGTGCCAGGTCCAAGAGGTTGACCGCCTCGTCGAGGCGTCCGGCCCGGGCGGCCACAGAGGCGTAGACGGCCGGCGACAGCGAGCTGCCGTGGGCGGTACGAGCCAGGTAGTAGTCGAGATCCGCCTCGAGCGTGCCGGCAGGCATGGCTTCGGGGACCAAGTGGTGAGCCATGACCACGTCCGCCTGCTTGATGATCTGCGACCTCGCCGCTCGTTCGCGGCCGAGCACCAGGTCGGCGGACAGCGGCACCGGACCGAGGTCGGCGGCAACCAGCGGCTCCAGGTCGTCGTAGCCGGAGAACTGACGATGGCGGCCCACGTCGGGCACGAAGCCAGTGACCATGGCGTCGGCCAGCGCCCGCCAGCGCTGCGCCTCTTCCCGACGCTGGGCTCGTAGCTGGTGCAGGTCCCCTGACCGGCCCCCTCGGCGGCGCTCCAGCAGTTCGGCTCCTCGCCGCAGGTTCCACGCCGCCATGATGTTGGTGAAGGCGTTGTCGTCCACGTCCTCGTGGTATTCGTCGGGTCCGGTCACCTTTTCGATGTGGCCACGGCCACTGTCGTCCAGCCGCAGCCGGCTGGCCCAGTAGCGCGCCGTCTCGGTCACGAGATCCCCGAGCCGGCCGGCCAACAGTCGCCGGTCGCCGGTGACCGAGGCGTACTGCCACGTCGCCCAGGCCACATCCGCGGTGATGTGCTCCTCGAGGTCGCCGGTGGAGATCGGGACCACACGGCCGGTGGCGTCCACGCCGTGGCGGGGCGTCACGTCCACGCCGTCGGCCGCCGACTCCCAGGGGAACCGAGCCCCTTGGCGGCCCCCGGCCCGGGCAGCGGCGCGGGCCGCCGGAAGGTGCCGGAGGCGGTACTCGAGCATGGCCCGCGCCGAGGCGGGGTGTGTGCCAGCCAGCACGGGAAGGACGAAGACATCCGCGTCCCAGAAGACGTGCCCGGCGTAGGCCGGCCCGCTCAGTCCCCGGGCGCCGACCGCCACCTCGCCGGTGTCGGCTGCCGCCGCCTGCAGTTGGAAGAGGGCGAAGCGAGCGGCCAGGGTCAGCTCCGGCTCGCCGACCACCTCGACGTCGCCCGTCTGCCAGCGTTCGGCCCACGCCCGGCACTGCTCGGCGAACAGGCCGGCCACGCCGACGTGCCGGGCGGCGCGGTGGGAGAACAGCGGGTCCGAGATCTTCCCGCTGCCGGAACGCACGGTCGCCACTCTGGCCAAGGTCACCGTCGAGGCCGGACCGGCCTGCGGGCCGGAGCGCGCACAAGTGGTCTCGACGATGCCGGTCACCCAACCGCCCGACGGTGTCGGCCGCTGCAGGTGCTCGGTGACGGTTGGCCGTTCCTCGGCCCCGAGCACCGACTGCGGGCCGTCCACCACCATCACCTCGGTTCCCGGCCGGGCCGCCGACGCCCACCGGGCGCTTCGCAGCAACGTCGTTCGCCCCGACTCCACGACCCGCCACAGCACACCCCTGCGCAGGTCGAGCAGCCGCTGGCCGGGCTCCAGCCACGAAGGCAGTGTGAGGTTCACCCAGGAGCGAATCGAGACCAGCGCCTGCGAGGTCTCCTTGGCCGGTTCGTAGACCCCGGCGACGTAGGCGCCCGGGGCGGTGCTGGGACCGTCCTCCTCCAAGCTGCCCCTGGTCCCGACCACTCCGTCGCCCACGGTGAGCAGGCTCTCGGCCACCCGCGGGTTCAGGTCGTCCTCTTCGACCACCTCGACGACCCACGGCCCGCTCCCGTCGGGCCGGTTCTCGCCGACCGGCATCTCGTCGAGCAGGGCTCGGGCGTCGGACAGGTCCGCTTCGCCGCGCCCCACCACCCGCGGCCCCGTTCCCGAGGCTTCGCCGGGCCGAGAGCTCCCGATATCCGGCTCCTGGGTATCGGGCTGCGCCGAGGGCCGAGCGGAGGACGACGACGGCCCGCTCACCGTCGATCGCTCCGCACGCGTCCCTCCATCTGGCCATGTGGCTCGGCGCGCACGGGCCAGGATCCCGGGACACGCAGCGGAAAGCGGCGGCCGCTCACCACGTCGGTGCGGACGGCCAGAAACTTGTCTCCCGGCACCGGCACGAGCGGATGGGGGGCATTTCGCCCCATCGCCTCCCCGTCGCCCTCCGCCCGGTCGTCCGCCGCCTCGTCGATCTGCCTGGCCAGCCCGCGGACGAGCACGCTCCATGCCGCCGGCGCCACCCCCTGTCCGGTCCCTGCTCCGAGCACACCGTCGACCTCGAAGGCCACCAGCCGATCCGTGGCGGAGGACCACGTGAAACCGCCACCCATGCGCAGGATGACATCGCCGTGTTCGAAGCTGAAGTTGACGGGAACCACGACCGGCGCAGCCTCTGTCGGCACCGCCAGTCGTCCGATCGACCCCTCTGCAGCGGACAGCGCCAGCAGACGAAGACACTCGGCCCGTGGCAGGACTTCCGATCCGCGCTCATCGATCCACATCTCGCTCAGCATGCGGCCACTGGGCCGCCGGCTCCAGGGACCTTCGGCCCGCCCATGGTCATGCCTCGCCATGGGATGGAAGATCGGAGACGACCGGGAGGACTTTCGGCTCTGGCTCGCCCGCTCGGCTCTTTTTAGGTTCGTGCTGTGATGACCACGACCGGGTAGCCGGGGAGGTGCTGACATGGCGCTGGACATCGACGAGATCGGTGGTGAGATGCTGGGGGTGGCCAGAGGGCACGTGCATCGCTCCCCCGCCGGCCGGGTATGCGCACAGCCCGGATGCCGCACACGGCTGTCGGTTTACAACAGCCGGCCGAGGTGTGCCCTGCATGACTTCGACACCAGCTTGGCGAACTTCCGGTGGCCGGTGGTCAGCCTGAGCCACGCCCATAAGCCCGCGCCGTCACCGCTCGCACACCCCACGCGCGCCGCGTAACCCGCACAGCCCGCGGCCCGCGCCGGCCGGCGAGCCACGAGAGCAGCAACTGCATCAACTCGTCGAACTCCTCCAGGTCGGCCACGACCACGTCGGCCCCCGCCGCCAATAATTCCCCCGGCGTGGCCCGCCGGGCCACGCCCACCACGTAGCCGAAGCCTCCGGCCCGCCCGGCCGCCACCCCGGCCGGTGCGTCCTCCACGACCGCCAGTTCCGAAGGCGGAAGATGCAGAAGCTCCGCACCATATTGGTAGGTATCGGGGGCCGGCTTCCCCTGCAGGTGGTGCTCCAGCGCCACCAGGCCGTCGACCACCACCCAGAACTGGCCGCTCAACCTGGCCGCCTCCAGGATGGCCCGGCAGTTCTCACTGGCCGACACCACACCCGTACAGCGCCCCGCCGCCACCAGCGCCCGCACGAAGCGGACCGATCCCGGGAACGCCTCGACACCCTCCTCGCTCAGCAAGCGGAGGAAAAGGGCGTTCTTGGCATTGCCCACCCCCTGCACGGTCTGGCGATCGGGGGGGTCGTCGCGCGCTCCTTCCGCCAGCACAACGCCCCTCGAGGCCAGGAAGTCACGCACCCCGTCGGCGCGCGGTTTGCCGTCGACATAGAGCAGGTAGTCCTCGACCGGGTCGAACGGTCTGGCCTGTTCCTCGGAGATCGCCAACCGCCCGAGGAGCTCGTCGAAGGTGGTCTTCCAGGCCTCGACATGCACTCGGGCGGTATCAGTCAGGACCCCGTCGAGATCGAACAGCCATCCGCGTAACTCGAAAGGATGCATCTCTGGGGTCCGTCCTCCAGGCGGCACCTTGTCCTGGCTATGGGGCCCGGGTCACCGGGACTTTGGTGGAGGCCTCCTTGGCCTTTGCCAGCGGCACCCGCACCTCGAGGATGCCGTCGACGTACGAGGCCTTCACGTCCTCGTCCTTGGTGCCGACCGGCAACGGGATGTCCCGCTGGAAGGATCCGTAGTGGAACTCGGAGCGGTACCCGTCCTTGCTCTTCTTCTCGGACTTCTCCTCGCGTTCGGCCCGGATGTGCAGTGCCCCGTGGGAGATGGTCAACTCCACGTTCTTGTCGGGGTCGAGGCCGGGAAGCTCGGCACGCACGACGAGAGTGTCGCCGTCGACGAACTCCTCCGTCCGCATCCAGTTGCCCATGAAGTCCGGAGCGAAGAACCGCTTCCACAGCTCAGGAAAGTCGTAACTCGTGCTTCTCACCAGTGCCATGTCTGTTGCCCCTTTCTGGAGCCCGTCCGCACCCCGGCCCTCCGGGATGGTCGGCTCTCCACTTCCATTGCACGTCGCTGCCAGCCGTCGTGACAGGGCCGAACGTCCCCAAGCGGGAATGTCCGGCGGCCGAGGCGGGTTGAAGCAATTGACTCTTTCATCCGGGAGGTGCCCGAGAACGAAGGGGGTGAG
>DATHCF010000352.1:0-2141 GCA_035319705.1 Acidimicrobiales bacterium
GAGCTGGTGGTGACCGACGGGGGCCCGGGGATCGACGAGGAGGAGGCCGGGCGCATCTTCGACCGCTTCCACCGGGGAGCCGACGCCCGAGGCCGTCCCGGAACAGGGCTGGGGCTGTCCATCGTGGCCGCCCTGGCCGCCGCCCACGGGGGCCAGGCGTGGGCCGAGCGGGGTCCCACCGGCGGGACGCGTGTGGTGGTCGAGCTTCCCCTTCGACGAGGGTCCGGCGACGGCCCGCCGCCCACGCAGGAAGCGACCGCGCCCTTGGACGTGCAGGCGAGGAGGCGGGGGAGCGCCGACGGGCACGAGCTGGCGCGAGACGGCGATCCGGAGCGGTCATCCGCCGCAGCGGAGCCCTCTGGCACCCCGTTGCCCTCTGACAGCATGGCGCACCATGGCGCGGGCGTGGGAGAAGCTCCTCGTCGCTGACCGGGGCCACGGCCCGCCGGTCCTCCTCGTGCACGGTCAGCCGGGGGGCGCCGAGGACTGGGACCGTCTGTGCCGCTCCCTCGGCGACGGACAGCGCCTGCTGGTGGTGGATCGCCCGGGCTACGGCAACAGCGGCCTCGAGGCGCGGTCGATGGCCGACAACGCCGAGCTGCTGGCCGACCTGCTGGCCGACCTGACGGCCGACGGCGGGGCGGTGCCGGCGGTGGTGGTGGGGCACAGCTACGGCGGGGGGATCGCCCTGCTCATGGCGGCCCGCCGGCCGGAGGTGGTGGCCGGCGTGGTGCTGCTGGCTGCGGTGGGAGCGAAGAACAGCGTGAACGGCTTCGACCACCTGCTCGCCGCGCCGGTGCTGGGTGAGGCGCTGAGCGCGGCGGGACTGTTCACCTTGGGCCGGCTGCTGCCGCCTTTCCGCCAGCTGTCGTCGCGTCTGCCGGCGCCGTTCGGCGCCTGGCTCGAGGTGAGCCTTCCCGACGGCCGTTACGCCGCCGAGCTCAACCACCAGGGCATGCGCCTGTGGCGCACCTTCTTGACCGAGCAGCGGAGTCTGCTCGCCTCCCTGGGCGACCTGGAGCTGTCCATGGGCAGGGTCCGGGTTCCGGCCATCGTGGCCAGCGGCACCCGGGACGTGGTGGTCCCTCCCCGGGCTTCCGCCGTGCTGGCTGCGGGGATACGGGGGGCGGAGCTGGTGTCGCTGGCGGGGGTGGGCCATTTCGTGGCACGCGACGCCCCCGACAGGGTGGCGCGCCTCGTGCGCAGGGTGCTGCAGCGAGCCTGGCCGTCCTGAGCCGGCGCGAGACTGCGCCGATGGCCATCGATTTCAGCTTCCCCCCCGACGTCGAAGAGGCGCGCCGGCAGATGCGCCACTTCGTCGACGACGACGTGCGGCCCACCGAGGAGCGGTTGCTGGCCGAGGCAGCCGGCCGGGCCGACTGGCGCGGCGAGCTCGACCGTCTGCGCGCCGAGGCCCGGGAGCGCGGATTGTGGATGCCGCACATGCCGGCCGACTGGGGCGGGGCGGGACTGGGCGCCACTGCCCTGGCCGCGGTCTCGGCCGAGGCGGCCAAGTCCCGCTTCGGCCCCTATGTCGTCAACTGCTACGCCCCCGACGAGGGGAACATGCACACCCTTCTGCACTGGGGGACCGACGACCAGAAGGACCGGTACTTGAAGCCCATGTGCGAGGGGACCCTGCGCTCCTGCTTCGCTATGACCGAGCCGGAGGTGGCCGGGTCCGATCCCACCCTCATGCAGACGAGCGCCGTGCCGGACGGGGACCAGTGGGTGTTAGACGGCCACAAGTGGTTCATCAGCGGGGCCCGCAGCGCCGCCTTCGCCATCGTGCTGGCCAGGACCGAGGAGGCACCCGAGGTGCCCCAGGCGGCCACCACCGCCTTCATCGTCGACCTCCCCGCCGACGGCTTCGAGATCGTGCGCGACGTGGAGACCATCGCCGGCAGCCACAACCACTGCGAGATCCGCCTGCGCGCCGTGCGGGTGCCGGACGCCAACCGGCTCGGTGGGCGCGGCCAGGGCCACCGGCTGGGGCAGTACCGCCTGGGCCCCGCCCGCTTGGCCCATTGCATGCGGTGGCTCGGCCAGATCGAGACGGCGCTCGACCTGATGGTGGGCCGCGCCACCGAGCGCTATTCGCACGGCTCGTACCTGTCGGAGAAGCAGGGCATCCAGTGGCT
>DATHCF010000353.1:0-4916 GCA_035319705.1 Acidimicrobiales bacterium
TTCAACCTCTACCAGTCGCTGCACACCACGGTGATCGGGCTCGAGGGCAAGCCCATCGAGGTGCAGATCCGCACGCACGAGATGCACCGGCGCGCCGAGTACGGCATCGCCGCCCACTGGGGCTACAAGCAGCAGTCCCGGGACCCGAGCGCCGGCACCACCACCGCCGAGATGGCGTGGCTGCAGCGCATCGTGGACTGGCAGGCCGACACCATCGACCCCCTCGAGTTCCTCGAGGCGCTGAAGCTCGACCTCGAGCAGGACGAGGTCTACGTCTTCACCCCCAAGGGGAAGGTCATCGCCCTGGCGGCGGGGGCCACGCCCATCGACTTCGCCTACGCCATCCACACCGAGGTCGGCCATCGCTGCATCGGGGCCAAGGTCAACGGCCGGCTGGTGCCGCTCGACACCAAGCTGCAGTCGGCCGACACCGTCGAGATCATCACCTCCAAGGTGCCCTCGGCCGGCCCCTCGCGCGACTGGCTGCACATCGTCCGCTCACCGCGCGCCCGCAACAAGATCCGCCAGTGGTTCAGCCGCGAGCGGCGCGAGGACGCCATCGAGAACGGCCGGGAGGAGCTGGCCAAGGCGCTACGGCGCGAGGGGCTGCCGCTGCAGAAGCTGGCCACCTCCGACACCTTGGAGTCGCTCGCCGCCACCATGAATTACGTCGACCTCGACGCCCTGCACGCGGCCATCGGCGACGGGCACGTGTCGGCCCGCTCGGTGGCCCAGCGCCTGGCCCGCGAGCTGCAGGGCGGCGGGCACGAGGAGCAGCTGCCCACCACCGTGGCTCCCGGGCTGCAGCGCCGCCAGCGCCGAGCCGCCAGCGCCGGGGTGTACGTGGAGGGCCTCGACGACGTGGTGGTCCGTCTGTCGCGCTGTTGCACCCCGGTGCCCGGCGACCAGATCGTGGGCTTCGTGACCCGAGGGCGCGGCGTGAGCGTGCATCGCGCCGACTGTGCCAACGCGGCCATGCTGGCGGCGGCGGAGCAGGAACGCCTCATCGAGGTGGAGTGGAACCGCGAGGGGACGACGGTGTTCGTGGCCTCGGTGGAGGTGCTGGCCTTCGACCGCTCGCGGCTGCTGGCCGACGTCACGCGGCTCGTCTCCGAGCACCACTTGAACATCGTCGCCTCCTCCTCGCACACCGCGCCCGACCGGGTGAGCCGCATGCACTTCGACGTCGAGCTGGCCGACCCGGGACATCTCGACTCGCTGCTCAGCTCCTTGAAGCAGCTCGACGGCGTCTTCGACGCCTACCGCACCCTCCCCGGCCGCAAGGGCTGAGGGTGGTGGACCCCGAAGAGCCTTCCGGGCCGCCGCGCGCCCCCACCGGGACGCGCGACGTGCTGTGGCCCGAGTCGGCGCGTTGGGAGGAGATGGTGGCCCGCTTCGCCCGCCGGGCCCAGCGTGCCGGCTACGGCCTGGTGCTCACGCCGGTGCTCGAGGAGGCGCGGCTGTTCCGGCGGGGAGTGGGAGAAGCGAGCGAGATGGTGACGAAGGAGATGTACGAGCTCGTCGACCGCGGCGGCCGGCACCTGGCCCTGCGGCCCGAGGGCACCGCTCCGGTGGTGCGAGCCTTCGTCCAGCACCATCCGCCCACCCCGTGGAAGGCCTGGTACGTGACGCCCGCCTTCCGCTACGAGCGCCCCCAGGCCGGGCGCTACCGCCAGCACCACCAGCTGGGAGTGGAAGCCATGGGCAGCGACGACCCCGACCTCGACGTCGAGGTGATCACGGTGGCCGCCGGGTTCTACGACGAGCTCGGGCTACGGCGCGTCGAGCTGTCGGTCAACTCCATGGGATGTGGCGCCGACCGCCCGGCATACCTCTCCGCGCTGCGCGCCTTTCTCGAGGAACACGCCGGGGAGCTGTGCGACGAGCATCGTGAGCGTTACCGCCAGAACCCGCTGCGCGTCCTCGACTGCAAGCGACCGCAGTGCCGGGCCGTCACCGAGGCGGCCCCGCGCATGGTCGACCACCTCGACGAGGCCTGCGCCGCCCACTTCGCCCGGGTGTGCGCCGGGCTGTCGGCGCTCGGGATCGGGTACCGGCTCGAGCCGCGTCTTGTGCGCGGGCTCGACTACTACACCCGCACCACCTTCGAGTTCGGCTCGGCCGCCTTGGAGTCGGCGCAGAACGCGGTGGGCGGGGGCGGGCGTTATGACGGGCTGGCCGAGGCCATCGGCGGGCCGCCGGCGCCGGGGATCGGCTTCGGGATCGGCATCGAGCGGCTGCTCCTCGCCTGCGACGCCGAAGGGTGCTTCGCCGCGCCGGCGGCGGCGCCCGACGTCTTCGTGGTCGACCTGACCGGCGGTGAGGTGGCGCGGGATCTGGCCGAGGAGCTGCGCCGGGCGGGGCTCGCCGCCGAGCGTGCCTTCGACGGGCGGTCGCTCAAGGCCCAGTTACGGCTGGCCGACCGCAGCGGGGCGCGCGCCGCGGTGGTGGTGGGGCCGGCCGAGTTGGCCGCCGGCCAGGTGCAGGTGAAGGACCTGCGCACCGGGCGTGGCGACCGGCAGGTGGCCCGCTCGGCGGTGGTGGTGGAGCTGGTGGCCGACCTGGGAACCGCACCGGGAGCCCTGTCATGAGCAACGCTGTGCCGATGAGGCTGCACCGATGAGCGCCAGCGCCACCGGGCTGCGGAGCCATCTGTGCGGCGAGCTGCGCGCCGGGCACGCCGGACAGACGGTGGTGGTGTGCGGCTGGGTGGCGCACCGGCGCGAGCACGGTGAGCACCTGGCCTTCGTGGACCTGCGCGACTACAGCGGCCTCGTCCAGTGCGTGGTGGACGGATCGGTGGAGGCCCGCAGCGAATGGGTGCTGCGGGTCCACGGCACCGTCCGGCGCCGCCCGCCCGGTACCGAGAACGCCGAGCTGGCCACCGGCGAGGTCGAGCTGGCCGACTGCCGGGTGGAGGTGCTGGCCCAGGCCGAGCCGCCGCCCTTCCCGGTGGACGACCGGGCCGAGCCCGACGAAGCGGTGCGGCTGCGCTACCGCTACGTCGACATCCGCCGCCCGCGCATGCAGGCCAACCTGCGCATGAGGGCCCGGGTGAACGCGGCCATGCGCGCGGCGATGGTGCGTCAGGGCTTTTGCGAGGTGGAGACGCCGCTTCTGTGGACGCCCACCCCCGAGGGCGCGCGCGAGTTCGCCGTACCTTCGCGGCTGCACCACGGCGACTTCTACGTCCTGCCCCAGAGCCCGCAGATCGCCAAGCAGCTGCTCATGGTGGCGGGCATGGACCGCTACTTCCAGATCGCCCGCTGCATGCGCGACGAGGACCCCCGGGCCGACCGGCAGTACGAGTTCGGCCAGCTCGACGTGGAGATGTCGTTCGTGACCCAAGCCGACGTGCAGCAGGCGGTCACCGAGGCCGTGGTGGACGCCACCGAAGCGGCCGTGGGGGAGCGGCCGGGCGAGGTGGCGCGTCTCAGCTGGCAGGAGTCGATGGAGCGCTTCGGCACCGACAAGCCCGACTTGCGCTTCGGCATGGAGATCGTCGACCTCACCGCCGTGGTGTCGGGCACCGAGGCGCGCGCCTTGCAGGCGCCGTCGGTGCGTGCCGTCGTGCTGGCCGGCGGCGCCGCGCTCGGCCGGGGGCGGCTCGACGCGCTGGTCGACCGGGCCAAGGAGCTGGGCGCCGCAGGCTTGGCGTGGTTCAAGGTCACCGACGGCCCGTCGCTCGAGTCCCCGCTGGCCAAGTTCCTCGATGCGCCGGTGCAGCAGGCGGTGGTGTCGGCGGCGGGCGCCGCGCCCGGCGACCTCGTGCTGGTGGTGGCCGGCACCTGGCGCACGTCCTGCGAGGTGCTCGGCCAGCTGCGCCTCGAGCTCGGCCGGCCCCCTGTCGGCGAGGGCGAGCGGCGGTTCTGCTGGGTGACGGAGTTCCCCATGTTCGACGGCGTCGACGACGAGGGCCGTCCCCAGGCCGCCCATCATCCGTTCACCATGCCCCATCCCGACGACATCGAGCTGCTGTCGAGCGATCCGCTCAAGGTCCGTTCCCAGGCCTACGACCTGGTGCTGAGCGGCTGGGAGCTGGGCTCGGGCTCGATCCGTATCCACCGCGAGGACATCCAGCGCAAGGTGTTCGACGCCCTGGGGATCTCGCCGGAGGAAGCCGAGGCGCGCTTCGGGTTCCTTCTCGGGGCCTTCCGCTACGGGGCGCCGCCCCATGGCGGCTTCGCCGTGGGCATCGACCGGTTCGTGGCCGTGCTGGCCGGGGAGGAGAACATCCGCGAGGTCATCGCCTTCCCCAAGACCCAGTCGGGCACCGACCCCATGACCGGCGCGCCGAAGCCACTCGGCCAAGCCGAGCTCAAGGCACTCGGTCTGCGTCCTGCGGCGCGCCCCGAGTAACCGGCGCACACGGCGAGAAGGGCACCGGGCCGTGGTCTCCGGCGGTAACCCCCGCAGTCCCCGGCGCGGCAGCCGGCCCGAGGCGGGCGCGGCGGTCCCCGACATGTTCAGCGCCGCCGCCGAGGAGCAGCTGGCGGCACGTGCGCCGCTCGCCACGCGCCTGCGGCCGCGCACCCTCGACGACATCGTGGGCCAGCGTCACCTCGTCGCCCCCGGCGCGCCGCTGCGGGTGCTGGTGGAGCAGGACCGCCTGACCTCGGCCGTGCTGTGGGGGCCGCCGGGATCGGGCAAGACGACCCTGGCCCTGGTGGTGGCGAACCGGACGGCCAAGGCCTTCGTACCGCTGTCGGCCACCAGCGCCGGAGTGGCCGACCTGCGCGCCGTCGTCTCCGCCGCGCGCGAGCGTCTCGGCCAGCACGGGCAGGGGACGATCCTCTTCGTCGACGAGGTCCACCGCTTCAACCGGGCCCAGCAGGACGCCCTGTTGCCGGCGGTGGAGGACGGTCTCGTGGTCTTCGTGGGCGCCACCACCGAGAACCCCTTCTTCTCGGTGAACG
>DATHCF010000354.1:0-13081 GCA_035319705.1 Acidimicrobiales bacterium
GTCCGGTACGTAGTTGGTGTCGTAGAGCTCGTAGAGGGTGCAGGTGGAGGGGTTGACCATGATGGCGTGGGCATCGGACCCCTGTTCTATGGGCGTAGAGGCGGACAACGGGTAGGGACCGGGGTCGCTCTCCGACGCGTACGTGAAGTCGATCGGGATGAGCGGCTGCGAAGGGGAGACGATCTGCCAGGGGATCCCGTAAGGCGTTCCGCCGGAAGGTCCGTAGTCGGGGTGGAGGAACGTCGTCGATGCGTCCATGGAAGCGAGCCAGGTCGAACTGTCCGCGTTCACCGGAAGGTCCGTTATCGGAGTGTTCCATACGTTGTCTGCAGGAAAGGCGGGACACTGCGTGCCCGGTAGCAGCGTGCCCGCAGATGGCACGCTCGGCGGCTGGGTGGTGGAAGGCGTCTGCGTACCGGGTGGAGGCCCCACGTCCGGGCCCGGCTGCCCCTTGGAGCCCGGCTGGGTGGTTGAGGGCGGCGCCGGAACCTGTGGGGTGGTTGTCGAGGTGGTGGAAGCAGGCGGGGTCGTGGCAGCCGAATTCGCGCCCGGTGTGCTCTCCGACGAGGAACCACCGTCACCAGGCGAATTCGAGCCGGCGAGTTGGTGCGTCACGAGGCCGGAGGGGGTCCCGGTTATCCCGCTGGCCGGGAGCCCCATCCCCGCGAGAAGAGCAAGGACCGGACCGGCCGTCTTGAAGAGTGGGCTGACCTTTTTCAGGCACGGAACCATCGTTGTTCGGCCGTTTTTCTTCCGAACTACATGAGCTCAGTCGGGACCTGGCGCTGTCAGGGTTGTCGGCGGGGGAAGAGCCGTCCTTGAGGACTTCCCGCCTGGTCAGGGGGATCCCCGTCCGTCGTCACACCCCCGTACCGAGCTACGCGCCATGGGCACAGGGAACCGCGAACGGCGGCGAATGAAGCAGGCGAGACGTCGCAAGGACCAGCGCATGGGCAGCCAAGGAAAGGAGCAGCGGACGGATCGCAGATGGCATGGCGGCCTCGGCGGCACGGCGATCGACACGGCGATATTTGCCGCAGCGCATACGAACTGCGACGACGGTCCGGCTCGCGTCGACAAAGAAGGGCTCCTCGATTCGCTGGTCGGAGGGCTGGGCATGACCGGCGGCCCACAGCTCGTCGCCAAGCGCGTGACCGCCATGATGACTGATGACCTCCTCCGGCTGCTCGGGCGGTCGACGTCCGACGCTCAGGCGGTGAAGCGCGGGGGTGAGGGCCACAAACTTCCCATCCACACATCGAGGCTGGCGGGCCGGAACCGTGCACGGCCGGCCTCAGGGTAGGCGGTCAACTCACCGACGAGAACCCGGTCTCCCACGCCGTAGAGGTCCACTCGAAGGAAATCCACATCCGTCGTCAGGAGCGAGGCCCATTCGAGCATGGTGGCGAGGTTCGCCGGGGGCGGCGGGGGCGGGTCGATCGGCTCGAAGCGCAACCCGCCGAGCAGCGACCAATCGGGGCTCATGAGCGCCCGCCGATGGCCGGTGAAGCGGTCCAGGTCCACCTGTACCGCAGCCACCTGTCCGCTGAAGACGAAGAACTTGTAGTCGGGAGCCCTCCCTCCTTGGAGCAGCTCCTCGGCGTAGAGGAGTTTCGGCTCCACCAAGTGGTACCCCCACGTCTGGTACTCGGCGCCGTAGTCGATCTCGAGCCAGCCTTGTGCTCGGCGCTGTTCGTCGACTGTCAGGGTCCGCTCCGAGTCGACCAGGACGACCCAACCCGAGCCGTGGTTTGGCTTCAGGGCAAAGGGCCCCACCAGGTCCGCCATGTCGTGCGCGCTTTTCCCCACCCGGATCATCGCCGGAACAGCATCATCCCCGAGGCGCTCCGCCACGTACTCACGAGTCCGGAGCTTGTCGCTGAAGATGGCAAGGCGTGGGTCCCGGTCGCACAGGCGGCGGTACGTCACCTTTTCGTTGAACGTCATCCGGTTCCACGCACGGGCCGAGAGTGTCTGCCCCAGCATGCGTGACACGGCACGCTCGAGCCGACAACGGGTCTCCGAGGAGAACAACCCGCGAGATCGGACGGTCCGAAGCAGTCGGATCGTCACACGCTGTTGCACTCCGGTGAGGTAGCCGGAGAGGTTGGGGTCTCTCTCGGCTCTCTCCTGCGCGACGCGCCTCTCCAGTCGTTCGAGCGCAGCCTGTAAAGGGGAAAACACACCCACATGGCGCCCCACGGCAGCCATCGTGCGCCGCAATGGCGTCACAGCCCGCTCGAACCATCCGAACACCGCGAACGACAGGCTGCCGTAACCCTGGACCTTGTCGTTGGACACGAACAAGTCTACTCCGGGACTCCACCGCCGGCGCTCGATGACACGGGTAATGTCCTCGGCTTGCGCGATTTCTCGGCTCACGTCGTGCAACAAGGCGCCCATCCGAGCAGGGGCCCGCGACGTGATTATCGATATCCAACCAAATCCGCCGGCATTGACACACCAGCCGCGCAACGTGCCAGGCTCTTCATGGCCTCTCCCTGCGTACCCGGTCGAGCGCATCGTCGCGTTCCGGTTACGACCCGCGCTCCTCTTCCAACAACGGCCGCGGCGTAACGGCACCTTTCGGCGGAGAAACGACGCCGCACGCGCCAAGTGGCGCGACCTGCTCCTGGGTGGGCCAGCTGGTCACGCGGTGCAATGAGGCTAAGCTCGCCTCCGAGCCCGCCATGAATTCGACCGAACGACCGGACGTGCGGGTATCCCACGATCACGCCCCGAGGCGGGGGCATCGAACCCGATCCGGGAGACGGGGCCCCGGCGTGGCACTGAAATCTCCCCTCGCTGACGGCCATGATCGAGCCCGATAGCACAGGAGCTGTTGCCGGGCCGGAGGCGGTCGACGCCCCCTCGTCCATGCCGGCGAACTTCGGGCGCAACGTCGGCGCGAACTACACGCTGGCGCTGACGTCGATCGTCATCGCCGGCCTGACGACGCCACTGCTCACCAGATACCTGGGACCCCTCCGGTTCGGCGTGTGGTCATTGCTCGGAGCGCTCATCCCCTACCTCGAGCTGCTGGAGCTCGGACTGGCCAGTGCCGCAGTCACCGTGGTGGCCAAGTCCTTGGCGGTGGGCGACAACGATGGCACCAAGCGGGCCATGAGCACCGCCTTTCTCGTCCTGCTGGTGCCGGGGGCCATCGCCCTGGGGCTGGCGGCGGCAGCGGCGGCGGTCCTGCCCCACCTGTTCGCCATCCCCCCGTCGCTGCTGGGCCAGGCCAGGATCCTGCTGTTACTCCTCGCCCTGGACATGGGCGTGTCGATCCCCGCCGACACGTACGGGGGCGGCCTCATCGCCCTTCAGCGCTTCGACCTGCTCGCCTGGAGCCTGCTCACCGTCATGGTGCTGCAGGCGGGCGCCTGGTTCGTCGTGCTGGCGCTGGGGGGAAACCTGGTGGCGCTGGGTGCGGTGACGGTGGGGATCAGCCTGCTGGGCCAGCTGTCGCGGGCGGTGCTGTTCCACCGTCTGCGTCCCGGACGCGCCGTGTCGCCCCGCTATTTCGACCGCACCCTGCTGGGAAGGCTGGGACGGCTGTCCGGCTGGTTCATGCTCCGGCAGCTCTCGGCATTCGTGGCCATCGGCGTCGACGTCATCATCGTCGGAGCGGTCGTCGGCGTGGAGGCGGCCGGCATCTACGCCGTTGGCCTGCGCCTGGCGTCGATCGCCGGCAACGTCGTGCGACCGATGGTGGACGTCTTCTTCCCGCACGCCGCCAACGTCACCGCAACGGGTGAGGGACAACGACTGCGCACCTCCGTGATCAACGGCGACCGACTCGCGGTCGGCGTTGCCGCGCCGGTCTGCCTGGTCCTCGGGGTCTTGGCCCATCCCGCCTTGCGCGCCTGGGTGGGCCCGGATTTCACCGGTGCCACGATCGTGGTGGTTCTGCTTGCGGCCACCAGCGTCGTCCGCACGTTGCCGATGACCGGCACGACCCTCGTGTCGGGAGCCGGCGACCCGAGGATCCCCACCCTGATCAGCACCGCCAGCGCGGTGGTCCACGTCGTGCTCTGCATCGTCCTCGGCCTGGCCATGGGCATCGAGGGGGTCGCCATCGGCACATTCGCCGCTGCGGTCCTCCTGGACGGCGCGGTCATGCTGGTTTTCGTGTGCCGACGCTTCGCCTTGCCCCTCGGCCGGCTCATGCTCTCCCACCTGCGTGCCCACCTCGTCCCCGTTGCCGCCGTCGGAGCGCTGGGCCTGTACCTCTCCCACGGACCGCTGTCGAGCTTCGTCTCGGGCCACGGGCGTATCATCGACATGACAGTGGTGGGCGCGACGGGATTGGGTTTGCTCCTTGTCTACCTTGTGGTGTTCTCCCGTACCGGTCTCGACGGCGATGAGCGGCGAGTCGTCCTGGCGAACGTCGTACAGCGCCTGGGCGGGCGCAACGGGCGCGCCTGGGCCCGGGGTGCCGCGGCCGACGGACAGCGGGCCGTAGAGCAGTGAGCCGGTGAGCAAGACAGCACTGTGGTTCGGTCCCGAGGACCGTGCCCGGTTCGCGTGGTTGACCGTCCCGGCCGGCGGCAGGGCACGCGGGGCCGTCGTGCTCTGCCCGCCGTTAGGACTCGAGGGGACCTGCACGCACCGCACGTACCTCGACCTTCAGGACGACCTGACGAAACGCGGGTTCTGCGTGCTGCGCATCGACTACGACGGGACCGGTGATTCGGTCGGCGGGGAGGGGAACCCCGGGCGCGTGGAGGCATGGATCGCCAGCGTCCGTGAGGCGGTGGACCTGGCGCGCGGCGCCGGGGCACGGCAGGTGGGGGTGGTCGGCATGCGCATGGGGGCGACGCTCGCCTCCGTCGCCGGCGGCCAACCGCCGCCCGAGGCGCTCGTGCTGTGGGACCCGTTCGCCACCGGGCGCGGCTATCTGCGCCGACAGCGGGCCCTGCGCGCCCTGCGACTCGAGCAGACGACGCTCGATGACGGCTCGGTGGAGGCGCTGGGCGTGACCTACGGCCCCCACACCGTGACACAGCTGTCTGCCCTGGAGGTCGCCGGCGGGGACACGCCGCCGGCCGGGCGCGTGCTCGTCCTGACCCGGCCCGGCGCCGAGGTCGATCGCCTCATCGTCGAGCGGCTGTCGGGCACCACTACCGACTGGGACCGGGCCGAGGGACAGCAGGACCTCGTCGACGTCGAGCCGTTTTCCGCCGTCGTGCCCCGGGCGACGGTCGACCGGGTGGTGGCCTGGTTGGACAGCGTGCTCCCCTCGGAAACGTCGACCTTCACGGCCCCCCGGGGCGTCACCCCAGTGGTGGGACGCCTCGGTGACGGGCAAGCGCTGGTCGAGCGTGCGCTGCAGCTCGGTCCCCTCGGGCTCTTCGGCATCGTCACCGAGCCCGAGGGGGAATCGGACCTCCCCCGCGGGCCCACGCTCGTCCTGCTCAACTCCGGCGTCGTCTCCCACATCGGCCCCGGACGCCTGTGGGTGGACATGGGGCGGCAGCTGGCAGCTGGCGGCATGCGCGTCGTGCGGCTCGACCTGAGCGGCCTCGGCGACAGCCCGGCGCGTCCCGGCCGTCCGGTGGACGTGACCTTTCCTCCCGAGGCGTTCGACGACATGGCCGAGGCCCTGCCCGCCATCTCCCCGGACGACCCCACCGACGTCGTGCTCGCCGGGCTGTGCTCGGGCGGGTATCACGCCATCGAAGGAGCCATCGCTTTCGGCGCCCGGGGCGTGTGCCTGGTCAACCCGGTCCTGACCGCCCACCCCGCCGAGGTCCACGCCGCCGGGAGCGGAAGCGCGGCGGCGCCCGTAGACCCACGTCGTAGCGCCACCACGGCCCGCAAGCGATGGGTTCGGGCGCTGCCGGCCCACGACGCCATCGGCGCCGTGGTCGACCGGCTCCCGGATGCGGCCTGGTGGATGATCAACCGCTTGGCGGTGGAGAACCCGCCTTCGCGCGTCCTGGGCCGTCTGGTCGAGCGGGGAGTCGACACGTTCGTCGTTTGCGGCGGGCCGGAGGCCCGGCTCATGCGGCGCGGGGAGGCGGCGGCCTTGCGACGATTGGCCCGTACCGGGTCCTTCCGGCTCGAAGTGGTGCCGGGCATCGACCACGAGCTCTTCGGACGTGCCGCACGCGAGCGTGTCATGCCGATCGTCGAGCGTCACCTCCTGGACCGCTTCGCGCCCGTCGGCGCCGGTGTCGGGCCAGCGCGTCCATGAAGACGCCTTCCACGCCGTCGGCCGTGCGTCGCAGGCTGAACCGATCGCGCACGTACTGCGTGCACTGGGCCGCCAACCCCGGCTCCCTGGCGCGCCAGCCGACGAGGCCGGCCAGCAGGTCGCTCAAACCGGCTGCGTCGCCGGGGTCGAACAAGAAGCGGGCGAAGTCCCCGGCCAGGATCTCGGGGATCCCCTCCACGCGCGAGCCGACGGCAGGGCGCCCGGTGGCCATGGCCTCGATCAGGGCGCGCCCGAACCCCTCTGCGTACGACGGGAGGACCAGCACGTCGGCCGCATGCATGACGCCGACCACGTCACGGCGCATCGGCAGCCACAGACAGCCCGGGGGGGCCAGTTCCTGCAAGTGCCGCAGGTAGGCCTGGGGTTCGGGGTGCACAACCGGAAGGCCCAAGATGGCGAGCCGGCCCTCGGCCGGCGTCAAGCCGAGACGTCCCCAGGCGTCGAGGAGGACCTCGACACCCTTCTCGGCATCGAGCCGCCCGCAGAACAGCGCCACGAAGGCCCCCGGGTCGATACCGAGCTCGGCGCGGGAGCGAACCAGCTCTTCGGCTCCCCCCACGGGGTAGTCCTCGGCGACGATGCCGTTGTAGACGACGTCGATGCGCGCGGCGTCGAGCCCGGCCTCCGTCCACAGCGTCCGCGTGGCCTCGGAAACGGCGATGAACCGGTCGGCCAGACGCCCGAGCTCGGACACCGACGAGTACTTCCTGTACCCACGCAGATGGCAGACCAACGGCGCGCCGACGATGCGGCTGACGAGGGTGCCGAAGGCGATGTCGCCGAAGCGCTGGACGTAGACGACATCAGGGCGCCGGACCACACCCCGCAGCACCGACGGCGCCATGCGACCGAGGTAGTACAGACGCCGGTCGCGCCAGAAGACCATGTTGGCATGCGTCATGGAGCGGCAGAACCACCGGTACTCGTCGTGCAGCGCACCGTCGTGCTCGAAGAACAGGTCCACATCGTGTCCGCGCCGGGCGAGCTCCCGGCTGAGCTGCAGGGTGCTGAGCTCGCGCCCGCCGGTAGGGGAGATACGCTCGACCGCCACCATGAGCCGCACCGGGGCAGCGTAGCGAGGGATCGTCTCGCCCAATGACCGACGAACTGCGCTTCCTGGCTCCTGCGCCCGACAGCGCCCGCTCGGACGCCGGCAGAGGGGACGTGAGCTTCTCGGTGTGTCTGCCTGCCTATCAGGCGGCAGCGTGGATCGGGGTCGCCCTCGACTCGGTGGTCGGCCAGACCCACCGGGCGCACGAGATCATCGTCTGCGACGACGGGTCCACCGACGACCTCGATGCCGCGCTGGAGCCGTACGCCGACCGGGTGAAGCTGCTGCGCCAGCCGAACCGGGGCGCCGCGGCGGCGCGTAATACCGCCGCGGCAGAAGCGACCGGCGATTTCGTGGCGTTCCTCGACCCGGACGACCGGTTCGCTCCCCACCGCCTCGAGCGGCTGGCACAGCTGGCGCAGGTCCGGCCCGACCTCGATATCCTCACGACCGACGCGTACATCGAGTTCGACGGCGGCGTGATCGGCCGGTACTACACCGGCGAGAACCGTTTCGTGGTAGACGACCAGCGCCAGGGGATCCTGTCGGCCAACTTCCTCTTCGGTTTGCTGGCGGTGCGCCGAACCGCCCTGGCCTCAGTAGGCGGCTTCGACGAGTCGTTCGTCCACGTCGAGGACTGGGACTGCTGGATCAGGCTCATCCTTGCCGGGGCGCGGGCCGGGCTGGTCGACGAGCCCCTCGCCTACTACACGCTCCGGCAAGGCAGCAGTACCTCGAGGCGTTTGGGGCTGCTGCAGGGCCGGCAGGCCTCGCTGGCCAAGGCGCGCGCCCGCCACGACCTGAGCGACGCCGAGCGCCACGTCGTGCAGGAGTCCTTTGCTGAGGCGACGCGGGCGATGATGCTCGAAGAGCTGAAAGAGATGCTCGTCCTCGGGGCACCCGAGGTCCGGCGTCGGGCATGGGAGGTGGCGGCCAGCGCCGACGCCAGTGTCGGAGGCCGGCTGAAGGCGCTGGCGGCGGCGGCCTTTCCCGGTGCGGCCGGTTCACTCCTCAGGCGGCGGCGTCGTGACGCGGAGGGCGATCCCGCCGCCGTGCTCGCCGTACGGCAGTGACCCACCCGGCGCCCTCCGTGCGCGACTGACCGGGGGCGTACTCGCCGGTGAGGGCCTTCCACAGGAACAGCGGCAGTCGATCGCGCCGCCAGATACCCACCCGACGGAGGCACAGCAGATGGGTCCCGGCGCCGTTGCGTCCGGGGCTCGTGGTGAAACCGACGCGGTAGCCGGCCTCTGCCACGGCGCGCAAGGTGCGGGCGTCGTGGTGCCCGTGGGGATAGGCGATGGCGTCGGCCCGCCCGGGGAGGTGCGCCATCAGGTCGGCTCTCGATCCGGACAGCTCGTCGACCAGGCGTTCGGTGTCGAGCAGGGGCAGCGAAGCGTGCCGGCGTCCGTGCGAGCCGATGGTCACCCCTACCGAGTGCATGGCGGCCAGCTCGTCCCAGCGCAGGACGTGTTCGCCGGCGGCCCAGGTGGCCGCGGCGCCGATGGCGGCGGTCGGTACGAAAAGCACCGGCTCCGAGCCACGATGGTGCTCCAGGGGACCCTTGTTGTCCTCGAAGCCGTCGTCGGACGTGACGAGATACCGCCGGCGCCCGAGCGGCATACCCGGTTCGGTGTGGAAGCAGAGGAGTTCTTCGATGGTGAGCGGCCGGTATCCGAGGAGGCGCAGCATGCGCAGCTGGGCGCCGAAACGCCGCGGCGAGATGTCGATCTGGTCCTGATCCCGGCGACCCTCGCCGGCCAGCCGGTGATAGGAGAACACCACGTAGGACCCGGTGAGCCAGGCCCACTCCCGAGGGGTCGCCGCCCGGCGGACGCCGGACCAGAAGGCCAGGTCTGCCCGCAGGCGCCAGATCGCCCCGCGCCGTGCCGGGCCCGCGGCGGCAGCCGTTGGCATGCGCCGCAGGGCGCGGACCTTCCACCCGCAGTGCCACCACGAGCCAACCTGCATCCAGGCCACGATGTCCGGATCAGCGCGCAGCATGTCCACCGACGACGCGCCGCGCGCGGCGTTGACCTCCTCGAGCTCGGCCAAGGAACCGATCGGCTCGGCCGGGCCCCACACCAAGGCCTTGCCTCGGCGCCGCAACCGCGCCGCAATCGCTTCGGCTTGCGCCGGTCCCGGGGGGAGCCCTCGGCTCGCCTCGGCGAGGAGGTGCGGGTCCGCCGACACGGCTCGCGGCGGCGGGTCGAGCGGACCGATGAGGGGACGAAAGTCGCCCAGCAATTGACGGGCGGCGGCGTCAGTGACGGGCTGGGCGAGTAGCGGCGGGCTGATTCCCGTCTGCTCGGGCCAACCCCAGCAGCCGACCTCCACGGACCCCGTCACGCCCTGCCGTCCCCTACGGCGACGGTGGCCGACGACATATGGGGTGCCGTGAGTTGCATAGCTGCAAGAAGATCGTACGACCTACGAGGTTTTCCGAAGCAGATCGCAGTACAGGCCCTGGGTGCGTTCGGCCAGCCCGGCCGGCTCGAACCGCCGGGCCGCCTCGGCCGCCGCCTCCTCTGCGAGTGACCGGCCTCGGTCGCTGCGGGCGAGAAGGTCGGCCACGGCCTCGGACAGCGCCGGGGTCGCCGGGGCCAGGATCCCGGTGCGCCCGTGCTCGATCAACTCGGCCACGCCGCCTTCGTCGGCACCCACCACCGGTACCCCGGCCCACATCGCCTCGATGACGGCCACCGGTTGGTTCTCGTACGGCGACGGGAAGACGAAGACGTCGAGCGCCCGCAGCAACTCGGCCGCGTCTTCACGGAAGCCGTAGAGGTGCAGCCTCGGCGACGCCGCGGCAGCCAGGCGCGACCGCATCGGGCCGTCGCCGAAGATGGCCACCTCGACATCGGGGAGGTGAACCAGGTCGGCCACGAGGTCAGGTCGCTTGTACTGCTCCAGCCGCATGGCCGTCCCGACCACCGTGGCGTCCTCCGATAGACCCAACACGCGACGCGCCTCGGCCCGCTCCCGCCATACCGGCGGCGTCACTGCCCCGTCCACCACCGCCACGCGGCGAGAGAGCATGCCGGCATCGGCCAGCTGCCGGCGCGCCCACTGCGAGCACACGATCTGCAGGTCGACACCCCGGTCGAGCCGGCGACGCAGCCATGCCTGGCGTCGGTTGGCCGCCGGAGTCGGAAGATGATACGTGGCGACGACGGCGGGTGCGCCCCCCCACACGGCGGCGAGAAGCGCGTACTGGGCGGCGAAGGTCTGGGAGAGCATGACGTGGAAGATCTCGGGGCGTGCCCGGCGGACTGCGGCGGCTACGCGCAGCCAAGCTGCCACGTCGATCTTCGAGTGCACCGGCGCCAAGCGGACCACCGGCACCGACAGCTTCTGCATTTCGTGCTCGAGCAAATCGGGCATCACCCCCATCACAAGTGGGTCGAACCGCGATCGGTCAAGGTGCGCGACCAGCGTGCACAGGTGGCGCTCGGCGCCTGCGAAGACCGTGCCCTCCACGTAGTAGACGACCCGTCGAGGTGTCCGTGCGCTCTCACCGGTCATCGACGATCCACCCGCGCTGGGACGACGCCCCGATCGGTACGCAGGTGTTGCCAAGGTTTCGAGCCCATCACGTCAGTGAGTCTGTCAAGCCGGGAATCCCGGTTCCATTCCCCGTCCCCACGCACGCAACCCGCTTGGTCGCACACTGATCGGCCCGGATCCCGGCCTCATCCCTCTAGGCGGCGGTGCGCGACGCTGGCCTTCTCAGGTCGTAGACCCAATAGGTCGAACCGTGGGCAGCGAGAAAGAAGTGCTCCTCGAGAAAGGGAAGCAACTTGGGCTGGAGCCGAAGTTGTGATGGCCAGGTGATCACGAACCACTGCGGATGAAACTGAGTCACGATCTGATCCATCTGTGCCGGAACCGAAGGAGTCCTGTGCCCAAGAAATTTCTCTGACGCGAGATCGACGGAATTGGGCCAGTGGGTCTCTGCGGTCATGCACCCGTAGTAGGCAACGGTGAGGCCGTAATTCTGCGCCAGGAACATCACCCCCGTGCTGTGGTCCACCACCACCCCGATATGGCGGTCCAGGGCGACAGAAGGAACCTGGGGCTGCGGAGTCAAGAGATTGTTGTAGAGAGACCCGCCGCTGTATCCGGCGTAAACGGCGAAAGCCACGACCATGGCTACAGGCATTGCCTTGCCGAGAACGGGGCGCCAAGCGCGCAGGTGATCGAGAGCCCATGATCCCAGCGACCCCAAGGCGATCGCCACAATCGGGATGAGGGTCAACGAGTAGTAGTCGTGGTTGTAAATGTGCGTGGCGAACACGATGCCCAAGAGGAAATAGCCGGCGGCTAGGGCGAGCAAGAGTGTCCGAGTCGCCTCGCGGCTCACCAGAACGGCGGTGAAGGAGAGGACGATCACCGCTTCGCCCGGAATGGAAGGGCCCACCCTCAGCACCGTGTCGGCATTTTCGATCCATCCATGCCAGAACGAGACGTGGAGGAAGATCGACGCCGACAGGACCGTGCCGGCTCCCTTCTGGAAGGAGCCAGAAAGATACTCGTAGAGGTAGAAGGCGCCGGGTGGCGCACCGGCGCCGACTATGAACGCAAGCAGAGCCGGGCTGACGGCCGCCCGGCGCCATCCCTTCGCCGAGAGCTCAAAGGCGGCGAACGCCGGCACGACCACGAAGACCGCCATCGGCTTGACCCACATGGCCGCGGCGGCAGCGATGAACGAGGCAGCCAGGAGGCCACGTCTTCGGCCGCCAGCCTGGTGATATCGCAAGGCGACGTAGACGGCGAGGACCGTCATGGTGACCATCAGGGGATCGGGCATGAAAGCCCGGCTGGCGGCCACACCAAAGGGCGCGAACAGGTAGAAGGCGGCGGCGATGAAGGCGGCGGTGAGCGACAGCAGCCGCGCCACGAGGAGATAGAGGAAGACGGCGCCGACCACCCAGATAGTCGCCGCCTCGACGAATGCGATCGTAAGGTCCTCGTGACCCTCGATCTCGTAGCCCCAAACTGCAAGTTGCTGCATGATCGGTGGCTCGAGCGCCCCTTCGTCGGCCACGTTGGCATTCGCTTCCCGCCGGAGGAGAGCCGGAGCGCCGGTGTCGTTGTCGTAGTCGGCTTGAGCCCTCAGGGCATCGAAATACTGCCGGTCCACGTGAAAGTCGTAGGGAAGGGCGGTGATGTGGACGAGGCGCACGGACAGCCCCACGACGAGCATGAGCAACAAGGCTGCGACACGAAGCCACCGGCCAGAACGAGCCCGCTCATGGAACAACCTGGGCGTGGACAGCATCGGCGGACATTACCCGCGGGCCCGGTCTGGCGGAGCGGCCCCGGGGACTTTCACACCTACGCCAACTTCTCTCCAACTTTCTGGAGGCGATAGGGCTCAACGGTGTCGAACGAATGCGCCGTGATGTGAGACCGACAGCAGCATGTGATTGAGTCCGGCGCCGCGCCAGCCTTTACTCGATCGTCCGCCGGCGGAAGAAGTGAGCCGCCAGCGGCCCTGCGACGGCAAGGATACCGACCGACCACAGAAGCGAAGTCTCGACCGGGTGCTGCATCGACCAGACGTGGATGGCGGCCGACGGATTGGGATTGGCCCACAGATGCCGTGCGCCGGCCACCACCGCGCTGACCGGATTCCAGTTGGCGATCGCCTGAAGCCAACCCGGCATGTGCTGGGTCGGCACCATGGCGTTGGAGACGAAGGCCATGGGGAAGAGAACGATGAAGCCGAAGGATGCCGCCGACTCCGGGCTCTTCGAGTTCATGCCGACGCAGGCCGCCACCCAGGAGATCGAGTAGGCGAAGAAGAG
>DATHCF010000355.1:0-9543 GCA_035319705.1 Acidimicrobiales bacterium
ACACGCGGCGGCCCGGGTGAACGAGATATGGGGCACCGGCGACTGGGAACCGGTGGTGCTCGACGTGGCCGACGACACCGCCAGCTCGCTGGCCGCCTTGACGCGCTACGACGTGCTGCTCGTCAACCCACTGCGCGACGGGCTCAACCTGGTGGCCAAGGAGGGCCCCTTGGTGAACGACACCGACGGCGTGGTGGCGCTGTCGCGCGAAGCGGGCGCCTACGAGGAGCTGCGCCAGGCGGTGGTGGCGCTCAACCCGTTCGACGTGTCGGCCACAGCCGCCGCGCTCGCCTTCGCTTTGGACCTCGACCCGGCCGAGCGCACCCGGCGGGCTGAAGCCCTGCAGGAGCTGGTGCGCCGGCGCAAGCCGGGCGACTGGCTGTCCGACCTGCTGGCGGCGGCCGGCTGAGGGCTGACGCCCCCGAAGGTCTCAGCCTGCTCCGGCCAGCGCCCCGAGCAGCTCGAGCGCCTCGGCCGGCCCCTGGACCACCACGTCGGCCCGGGCCAACAGCTGCGACGGCGATTCCTCGTCACTCACCGCCACGCGCACGGCGGTGACGCCACGACCGGAGAGGCGGTCGAGGGCGTCGAAGGCGGCGAGGTCCCCGGCGTCGTCACCGGCGAAGCAGGCGGCCCGGCAGCCGCCGGCCGACCGCTCGACCACCGTGCCCTTGTCCGGGCCGTCCGGTGGCCGCAGCTCGACGACCCGCCTTCCCGGCTGGAGCACCAGGCCGGTGCGCCCGGCCCAGTCCTCGGCGAAGCGCGTCGCCCACGGGCCCGTCTCCGGCGCCCGTCGCCAGTGGAGGGCGAGGGCGTAGCCCTTGTCCTCGATGCCGAGCCCGGGCGGGGCCTGCGCCTGCGCCGCGGCCAGTGCGCCGGCCACCTTCGGCGTCCAGCGCTCCATCTCGGGCGCACTGCCGAATTCGCCGTCGCAGATCCACTCGGCTCCGTACCCGCCGTACAGGCGGAGCCCGTGCACGTCACCGAGATGGCGGGCCAGGAACGACGCCGGGCGCCCCGACACCACCGCCACCACGGCGAAGCGCCGGCAGAGGGCTCCGAGCACGACGGGGGCGCCCGCCAGCGGGGCGGCGGTTTCGGGGTCGGGAACGATGGGGGCCAAGGTGCCGTCGAAGTCGCACAACACGGCGCTGCGCGAGGGGTCTGCACGAAGCGGCTCGAGCGCCGCCGGCAGCGGCCGGCCCCCGGCGCTCAGCCCCACCGGTGGGCGGCGCCGGAGCCCGTCCTCACGTCTTCGACAAAAGGTCGGGGCCGACGATCACCACCACGTTGGCGCCCGCCGTGCTGGCGACGGGCACCGGCGTGGCGCCGGACTGGACGGCCGAGGCGCTCAGGCCGAGGGCGCTCAGCACTTCCTGGACGGCTGCGTTGTCGCTCCCCACCGGGTACACCTCGCTGGCCGGCACCGTCGTCAAGGCGTCGACGGGAGTGAGCGTGCCGAAGCCCTTGCCCGACAGGAACGACGACACCGCCGCGGCGGCGCCGTTGGTGTTGGTGCCGTTGGCCACGAGCACCTTCACCGATGCCAACGGGCTGGCGGTGGTGGTCGGAGCCGGCGACGAAGGAACCTTGATGCCCGGAGCCGTCGTGGGGGTCGTGGCGCCCGTGCTAGCGGCGGTCGCCGCCTGCACGAGAGGCGGTCGCGTCGCCGACGGCATCAACAACGCACCGATGACAACGGCCACCACCACAAGCAGCAATCCGCGCGCTACCCCTGAACGCTCGAGGGGACCGAAGAAGTCGCTCGGATGATTCCCGGCCTCGGGGTGGCCGGTGTCTGTCATCGCGCCGGATGGTTCGGCGCGGCCACACCCTCGAAGCGGGTCTTCCGTCGGGCACTGCGTCGTCGTCGGAGCCGGCGAACCACCAAAGGAGCATGGTCGAGGGCGTCGTCGGAGTCAACCAGAGCAGCCAGACGCCGATAGTAGGCGCTGGTCGAGATGGAAAAACGCCGGCGGATGGCCGCTTTTTTCGGGCCGGGCTCCTGCCACCAATTCTCTTCGAACTCGAGCAGCGCACGGTCCCCGTCACTGAGCGACATGCCGTGTCCAGCCTGCCAACCCGGCACACAGAAGGCAAGGATCGTCGCCGCGTGGCTCCGCGTCGCTGTCGGCATAGCGTTGGACCACCGCCGGTGTGGCGCAGCGGTAGCGCAGGCGACTTGTAATCGTCAGGTCGTGGGTTCGACTCCCACCACCGGCTCGGCACGGGCGCGGCCGCCAGGCGCGCGCCCGGCAGGTGGCCGGCTTCTCTGATGACGGTGGCGAGCCAACTCGAAACAGGCCACTGCTCCGGCACTGGCCACGTTCAACGACTCGAGACGGCCTCCACGCGGGATCGACACCACCAGCCGGCACCGCTTGCGGCTGAGCCTGGCCAGGCCCCGTCCCTCCGAGCCGAGCACCAGCGCCACCGGGTCGTCGGCCTGCGCGCCGAGCTCGTACAGCGACATCGGAGCCTCGGCATCGAGCCCGATCACCGTCACCCCGCGCTGGGAGAGGCGAGCCAGAGCGCCGGGGATCCCCGGCACCACGGCGATGGGCACATGCTCGATGGCACCCGCTGCCACCTTGGCCACGGTGGGGGTGACGTGCACCGCCCGATGTCGGGGCAGCACCAGGCCCGTCACCCCGGCGCATTCGGCCGTGCGCAACAGCGACCCGAGGTTGTGGGGGTCGGCCACCCCGTCGAGCACCAACAGCAGCGCCGGGCGCCCCGGCGCCCCCTCCGCCATGGTGTCGAGGTCTGCTTCGTCGAGGGCGCGGGCGCGCGCCAGCACCCCCTGCGGCGATTCGCTGCGGGCGGCGGCCTCCAGCCGCCGGCGCGGCACCACGACGGTCCGCACCTTGCGGCGCGCCGCCAGCCGTTCGATCTCGTCCAGCTGCGGGGAGGGATCGAGCCCCTCGGCCACCCACAGCTCGTGCACCGGGCGGGTCCCGGCGCGCAGCAGCTCCAGCACGGCGCGGCGTCCCTCCACCTGCTCGCCGCCCACCCCCGCCGGGCGCGTCCGCCGGTCCGGGGAACCCCGGCCCGGCGGCTTCTCGCCGGGTCGGCCCCGGCTGGCAAGCAACGGCGAGCCGTCGCGTGGGGCACGGCGCGGCGGGCGGTAGCCGCCGCGGGAAGCGGGGCTCACGGCGAGGCCGGTGCGGCCGCCACCAGCACCACCGCCACACAGGCGATGCCCTCGCCGCGGCCCAGGGCGCCGAGACCTTCGGCCCGGGCGGCCTTCACGCTCACCGGGGCGTCGATCGTCTCGGCCAGGCAGCGCTCCATGGCCACGGTGTGCCCGGCCAACAGCGGCCGCTCGCAGATCACGGTGCAGTCGGCGTTGACCGCCAGTTTGCCGCTGTCGCACACCATGGTCATGACCTCGCCCAGCAGGGAGATGGACCGGGCACCGGCGAATTCCGGCGCGGTGTCGGGGAAGTGCCGTCCCAGGTCGCCGAGCCCGCACGCCCCCAGCAGGGCGTCGGCCAGGGCATGGCACACCACGTCGGCATCGCTATGGCCGGCAAGCCCCGGCGAGCCGGGCACCGTGACCCCGCCGAGGACGAGTGGCCGGGCGGGGTCGGAGGAGAACCGGTGGACGTCGAATCCCTGGCCGATGCGCAGTGCCGTCACCTCGCACCGCCCACCAAGGCCTGGACCAGTTCGAGCTCCGCCGGCGTGGTGACCTTCAGGTTGCGTGGGTCGCCGGGCACCACGCGCACGGTAGCGCCGGCCTCCTCCACCAGCGCGGCGTCGTCGGTCGCCTCGCCGCCCGCCGCATGGGCGGCGCGCAGCACCTTCGACGAGAACGCCTGCGGCGTCTGCACGGCCACCACGCCATGGCGGGGCACCGTGCGCACCACAACGTCGTGGCGCACCATCTTCAAGGTGTCGGCCACCGCCAGCGCCGGTATGGCCGCGTCGGCCCCGGCCCGCACCCCGGCGATCACCGCCCGAAACAGGGCGGTGGTGGCCAACGGGCGCGCCGCGTCGTGGACGACGATCAGGTCGGCATCGCCGGGCACCGCCTCGAGACCGGCGCGTACCGAGGCCGAGCGCGTGGCGCCGCCCTCGACCACGCGCGCCGCGCCCGACGGCGACGGCGACGAGCCGGGCGGCACCACCAGCACCATCCCGTCGACGGCCGGCCGCGCCGCGTCCAGCGCCCATTGGTAGAGCGGCCGCCCACCGAGCATGGCGAACTGCTTGAGCGCCCCGAACCGCTCGCCGCTGCCGCCGGCGACGACCACCGCCCACACGCTCATGGGCACCCTGGGCCGCCGGCCGGCCTGCCGGCGGGCGGGACGCAGATCAGGGCAAGGCCTCGTCGAGGCGTTTCTCGGCGGTCGCCTCGTCGACGTCGAGGGCGAAGGTCAGCTCGGAGACGAGGATCTGACGTGCCCGGCTGAGCATGCGCTTCTCTCCGGCCGACAAACCCTTGTCCTTGTCGCGGATGGAGAGGTTGCGCACCACTTCGGCCACTTGGTAGATGTCGCCCGAGCGCAGCTTCTCGGAGTGGTTCTTGTACCGGCGTGACCAGTTGGTCGGCATGCGCGCCTCCTTCTTGCGAAGGACGGCGAACACCTCCTCGACCTCCTCGTCGTTGATGACCTCGCGCAGGCCCACTCCGTCGGTGTTGTCGGCCGGGACCATGAGCGTGAGATCGCCGTAGGCGAGGCGCAGCACCAGGTATTCCCGCTTCTGCCCGAAGGCCTCCTTGACTTCCCGCCGCTCGACGATCGCTGCACCGTGGTGGGGATAGACCACCTTGTCGCCGATGTCGAATACCACGAAGTCTCCTGAGGTCGGTTGGCGCGGCTCGAGCACCGGAACGACGCGAGCGGGAAGCCATTGTACCGGAGGGAGACGTCGCACTGCCTGGGAGGCGTCACGGCGCCCTCCGAGTGCGACGGGCCGCTCACCGGTCAGCTGTAACGATCGAGGATGCTGGCCTCGGCCAGACGGGACAGCCCGTCTTTCACCGAGCGGGCCCTGCTCTCGCCCACCCCGCTCACCTGCTCGAGGTCCCCCACCGAGGCTCGCATGATCTTCTGCAGGCCGGCGAAGTGCTCGACGATCCGGTCGGCCAGCGCGTCGGGAAAACGCGGGAGCCGGTACAGCATGCGGTATCCCCGGGGCTCCATGGAGGCATGAAGGTCGGCATGTCCCGGGGAGATGCCGAGCGCGGCGCCCACCTTGCGCCCGTCGAGCAATTCCTCGGTCGACAGCCGGGCCAGCGCCCCGAGCACGTGGCTCTCGGCTCGCGCGTCGGGAGCCGGCGGGCCCTGGCGCTGGGGACGCAGGTAGTCGCGCACCACGAGATGGCGGACCTCGTCCACACCGTCCACCACCTCGAGCAGCTGCAGCCGCAGCAGCTGCGCCTCCTCCCCCAATTCGATGAAGGTGGGCTCCAGTTCCTCGGCCACCCGCAGCAGGAGCTCGGCCGGCTGCAGGACGGCGGCCACGTCGGCGAGCGTCACCGTGTCCTCGATCTCCAATGCCGACAGGGCGGTGACCGCCAGGTCGAAGCGCTGACGGAAGCGTTGCAGGACGCTGAGACCGTGGGCCACGGTGTCGTGCAACCGGCTGGCCGCCTGGAGCACGTGCTTGTGGTCGTGGCGGTACACGGTGATGACGCCCATGGCGGCCGACACCGACACCACCGGCACGTCGATGGAACGCGCCAGCCGCTCGGCGGTGCGGTGACGTGTGCCGGTCTCGGTGGTGGGTACGGCCGGATCGGGCATCAGATGGACGTTGGCCCGGGCCAGGCGGGTGGTGTCGGAGGACAGGATGATGGCCCCGTCCATCTTGGCCAGCTCGGTGAGCCGCTGCGGGCTGTACTCGGCGTCGATCAGGAAGCCGCCGGTGCAGATGGACAGCACCTTGGCGTCGTCCCCGATGACGATGAGCGCGCCGCGCTTGGCCAACAGGACGCGCTCGATTCCCTCCCGCAAGGGCCGGCCCGGCGCCACCAGGGCAAGGGCGTCGGCCATGGCCGAGCTCAGGCGGAGCGCCACGGACCGATGGTACCCGCCGGCTTCGGTCGAGCCCCGGCGCCGGCGGCTCCGGCGCGACGCGCCATGCCCTCGTCACCGAGCAGGCGCGCCAATTCGTCGAGCGCGCCCACCCGGATGAGGCGCATACCGGCGGGACCCGGGCAGCAACCCGAGGGCACCACCGCCCGGCGGAAGCCGAGCCGGGCCGCCTCCTCCAGGCGGCGACGGGCCCCGGTCGCCTGGCGCACCTCACCCCCCAGTCCCACCTCGCCGAAGGCGATCACGTCCGACGGCACCGGCCGCTGTCGCGACGCCGACAGCAGCGCCAGCACCAGCGCCAGGTCGGCCGCCGGCTCCACCACGCGGACCCCGCCCACCACCGAGGCGAACACGTCACGATTCGACAGGGCCACGGTCAAGGGATGCTCCGCTGCCGCCAGGACCAGCGCCACCCGGCCGCTGTCGAGGCCCTGCACCTGGCGCCTCGGGCCGTTCGCCCCGCACGGGCGGCCGGCCACCAATGCCTGGACCTCGACCAGCAGCACGCGCCGGCCCTCCAATGCCGCCAGCACGCTGCTGCCCGGCTGGTTGGGACGCCGGTCCCCCAGGAGCAGTCGGTGCGGGTCGAACACCGCCTCGAGCCCCGACTCGCCCATCTCGAACAGTCCGAGCTCGCCGGTCGGGCCGAAGCGGTGCTTGACGGCGCGCACGGTGCGCAAGGTGTGGTGGCGGTCACCTTCCACCGAGAGCACGGTGTCGACGGCGTGCTCGAGCAGACGCGGTCCGGCCAGGGCACCCTCCTTGGTCACGTGTCCCACCAGCACCACCGGCACGCCAGCGCCCTTGGCCAGAGACACCATCAACTCGGCACAGGCCCGAACCTGGGCCGGGCTGCCGGCGGCACCGGTCGTCGCCGGGTCGCGCACCGCCTGCACCGAGTCGACCACCACCAGGCGGGCCCCGGTGTCGGACAGCGCGCCGAACACCGAGGTGAGGTCGGTGTCGGCCAGCACGTGCAGAGCGGGTGGGAGCGGCCCGAGACGCTCGGCGCGAAGCCGCACCTGGCGCGCCGACTCCTCGGCGCACACGAGCAGCACCGGCTCCCCCGAAAGCGCCCGGGCCCGCAGCAGCTGCAGCAGGAGCGTCGACTTGCCGACTCCCGGCTCGCCACCGAGCAGGGTGACCGATCCGGGGACCAGCCCACCACCGAGCACGCGGTCCAGCTCGGCCAGGCCGGTGGGGCGGGGCCCGGCGTCGAGGGGGTCCACCTCCGCCAGCCGGACGGCCACGCCGAGCTGCTCCAGGGGAGCCGGTGGGCGTGGACGAAGCGGCCGTGCCCCGCCTGCCGGCGACAGCGGGTGGACCACCTGCTCGTCGAGCGAGTTCCACTCGCCACAGGAACCACAGCGCCCTGCCCAGCGTCCGGACTCGGCGCCGCACAGGCGGCATCGGAAGCGCAGGCGGCGGCCCATGCGCCGCACGGTAGAGAGCAGCTGTGTCACTCGCCGTCAGGCCGCCGGCGGGCGGACGGCCCGGGGTGCCCGGACGCGCATCGGGCACGGCCGAAGCCGTGCCCGATTCAGACCGTGGCGGTGGCGGTCAGCTGGCCGGACCGGCCCCCGCCAGCTCGACGGGGGGCGGCTGAAGCCCCTCGGTCGAGCGGAAAACGATCTCGCCGCCCTCGACGTCCACGATGACGGTCTCCCCCACGCGGAATTCCTTCCACAGGATGCGCTCGGACAACGGGTCCTCCACGTGCTGCTGGATGGCGCGGCGCAGCGGCCGTGCTCCGAGCGTCGGGTCGTAGCCCTTTTCGGCCAGGAAGCTCTTGGCTGCCGGGGTCAGCTCCAAGGCCATGCCCTGGCCCTCGAGCTGCGCGCCCACGCGTCTCGTCATGAGGTCCACGATCTGCACGATCTCGTCGGTGGACAACTCGTGGAAGACGATGACCTCGTCGATGCGGTTCAGGAACTCGGGCCGGAAGTGGTTCTTCAAGGCGTCGTTGACCTTGGCCTTCATTCGCTCGTAGGTCACCGCCTCCGAGGTCTTGGCGAAGCCGAGGTTGGCCTTGCGCAGATCGGCCGTACCCAGGTTGGAGGTCATGATCAGCACGGTGTTCTTGAAGTCGACCGAGCGTCCCTGGGCGTCGGTCAGCCGGCCGTCTTCCAGGATCTGCAGCAGCGTGTTGAACACGTCGGGGTGCGCCTTCTCCACCTCGTCGAACAGCACCACCGAGAAGGGCTTGCGGCGCACCGCCTCGGTGAGCTGGCCGCCCTCTTCGTAACCCACGTACCCCGGGGGCGAGCCCACGAGCCGTGACACGGTGTGCTTCTCCATGTACTCGCTCATGTCGAGTTGGATGAGGGCGTCCTCGTCGTCGAAGAGGAACTCGGCCAGCGTCTTGGCCAGCTCCGTCTTCCCCACGCCGGTGGGGCCGAGGAAGATGAAGGACCCGCTCGGGCGCTTCGGGTCCTTGAGCCCGGCACGCGTGCGCCGGATGGCACGCGACAGCGCCTTTATGGCCTCTTCCTGGCCGATGACCCGCTGGTGCAGCTCATCCTCCATGCGCAGCAGCTTGGCCGTCTCCTCCTCGGTGAGCCGGTAGACGGGGATGCCCGTCCAATTGGCCAGCACCTCGGCGATGACCTCCTCGTCGACCACGTCGAAGAGCTCCACACCCTCGGCCCGCCATTCGGCCTCCATGGCCGTCTTGCGCTCCAGGCGTTCGCGCTCCTGCTCGGCCAGCTTCTTGGCCTGGTCGAAGGCCTGACGCTCGATGGCCGACTCCTTGTCGGCGCGGATGCGGTCGATCTCGGACTCGAGCTTCTTGTAGTCCGGCGGTGTGGTCATGCGCCGGATGCGCAGGCGGCTGCCCGCTTCGTCGATCAGGTCGATGGCCTTGTCGGGCAGGTAGCGGTCGGCCAGGTAGCGGTCGGCCAGGTTGGCCGCCGCCACCAGCGCCTGGTCGGTGATGGTCACCGAGTGGTGCGACTCGTAGCGGTCGCGCAGGCCCTTCAGGATCTCGATGGTGTGGGCCACGGTGGGCTGCTCGACCTTTATGGGCTGGAAGCGCCGCTCGAGCGCCGCGTCCTTCTCCAGGTGCTTGCGGTACTCGTCGAGGGTGGTGGCGCCGATGGTCTGCAGCTCGCCGCGCGCCAGCATGGGCTTCAGGATGGAGGCGGCGTCGATGGCCCCCTCGGCCGCCCCCGCGCCCACCAGCGTGTGCAGCTCGTCGATGAACAGCACGATGTCGCCGCGGGTACGGATCTCCTTCAGCACCTTCTTGAGCCGCTCTTCGAAGTCGCCGCGGTAGCGCGAACCGGCTACGAGGGCGCCGAGGTCCAGGGTGTAGAGCTGCTTGCCGTTGAGGGTCTCGGGCACGTCGTCGGCCACGATGCGCTGGGCCAGGCCTTCGACGATGGCGGTCTTGCCCACACCGGGCTCGCCGATGAGCACCGGGTTGTTCTTGGTGCGCCGCGACAGCACCTGCATGACCCGCTCGATCTCCTTGTCGCGGCCGATGACCGGGTCGAGC
>DATHCF010000356.1:0-9209 GCA_035319705.1 Acidimicrobiales bacterium
ACCCGGCCAGCAGGCGTGCCGCTTCGACTGCCCCGTAGCTGAGCACGGCGTCGGCGCCGGCCCGCTTGATGGCGAGCAGGTGCTCCATCAGCACGGCGTCGCCGTCGACCCACCCGCGATCGGCTGCCGCCTTCACCATGGCGTACTCGCCGCTGACGTGGTAGGCGGCCACCGGCACCGGGGCGCTGCGGGCCACCGCGTACAGCACGTCCAGATAGGCGAGCGCCGGCTTCACCATGACCATGTCCGCCCCTTCGGCCACGTCCAGTGCCACCTCGGCCAGGGCCTCGCGGCGGTTGCGCGGGTCCTGCTGGTAGCCGCGCCGGTCGCCGCCGCCGGCGATGGTGACGTCGACGGCGTCACGGAACGGCCCGTACAGGGCCGAGGCGTACTTCGCCGCGTAGGCCAGCACCGCCACATCCGCGTGCCCGGCCCCGTCGAGCGCGGCGCGGATGGCCGCCACCTGGCCGTCCATCATCCCGCTGGGGGCCACCACATCGGCGCCGGCCTCCGCCTGGGCCAGAGCCACCCGCCCGTAGCGCTCCAGCGTGGCGTCGTTGTCGACCGTGCCGTCGACGGCGAGCACCCCGCAGTGTCCGTGGTCGGTGTACTCGTCGAGGCACAGGTCGCAGATGAGCACCACCTCGTCGGACAGCGTCGAACGCAACTGCCGCAGGGCGACCTGGACGATGCCGTCGGGGTCCCAGGCGGGCGAACCCTCGGCGTCCTTGGAACCGGGCACGCCGAACAGCACCACTGCGGGGATGTCCAACGAGGCGACGTGCTTGGCCTCGGCCACGAGAGAGTCCACCGTGTGCTGGAAGTGGCCGGGCAACGAGGAGATGGGGACGGCCTCGTCGATACCCTCCCGCACGAAGAGCGGGGCGACGAGGTCGGAGGGCGACAACGCCGTCTCGGCCACCAGCCGGCGGAGAGCGGGGGTCCGCCGCAAGCGCCGCATCCGGCGCGTGGGGAAATGCGCCTGTGCCGACGTCGGCCCGCTTCGTGCGCTATCCACGGCCAAAGCGTAGTTGGGGGTAAACGTGCGGCCAGGCGTGGTCGGGTGTGGGCGGTGTGGTCGGGTGTGGGCGTCACGCCCGCAGCGCACAGACGAGTGCCCGAACGAGTCCTTCGGCGCTGTGCTCCTCGGCCACCACGTCGACGTGCACGCCGGCACGTCCCGCCGCCTCGGCGGTGACCGGGCCGATGCAGGCCACCACCGGTGGGAGCGCGCCGCCGGCCGCCTGGAGATAGGCGTGCACGGTGGACGGCGAGGTGAAGGTGACGACGTCGGCGGTGGCGGCGCGCCCGAGCAGCTGCGCGTCGAGGACGCCGGCGCTGGGCACGGTGCGGTAGGCGACCACCTCCTCCACGGCGAAGCCCTTGGCGCGCAGCCCGTCGGCCAGCTCGGGACGGACCTCGAGCGCCCGCGGGTAGAGCACGCGCTCGGCGGCGGCCGAGGGCGGGGGCATCGAGGACACGAGCCCCGCGGCGGTCGCCGGCTCGGCGACCACCTCGGCGCACAGCTGGCGCTCCTCGAGGGCCCGGGCGGTGGCAGGGCCGACAACGGCCAACCGCACCCCGTCGAGCGCGCCGGGGTCGCCGATCGCCGACAGCGCACGGTCCACGGCGACGGCCGAGGTGAACACCATCCAGTCGAACTCCGCCGCCCGCGACAGCGCCGCGGCCAGCGCACGGCCCCCGTCCTCGGGATCGGCCGTCTCCACCACGGGCAGGGCCACCACCTCCGCGCCCGCCGCGCGCAGCTGTTCCACCAGACGACCGGCACGATTCGCCGCGCGCGTCACCACCACCGTTCTTCCGTGCAGCGGCCCCGGATCGAACCAGTGCAGGTCCAGACCGGCCACCTCACCGATGACGATGGTGGCCGGGGAGTCGAGCTCCACCTTGTGCAGGTCCTCCAGGAGACAGCGGGCAACCCGCTGCCCGGCGGTGGTCCCCTTCTCCACCACCACGACCGGCGTGTCGGCGGCGCGGCCGGCGGACACGAGCCGCCGGGCGATCTCGGCTCGCTCCGCCATCCCCATGAGCACGACCAGCGTGCCGCCGGCCCGGGCCAGCGATTCCCAGTCGACCTCGCCCGCCTCGTTCTCCCCCACCCGGCCGGTCACCACCGTCACCGAGCTGGCCAGTCCCCGATGGGTGACGGGCACCCCGGCGTAGGCGGCCGCGGCGAATGCCGCCGTCACGCCGGGCACGACCTCGAAGGGCACACCGGCGGCGGCGAGGGACAACGCCTCCTCTCCGCCCCGGCCGAAGACGAAAGGATCGCCGCCTTTGAGGCGGACCACCGTCCGCCCGGCCCGGCCATGCTCCACCAGCAGGGCGTTGATGTCCTCCTGGCGGCGCGGCTCACCGGGGCGCCTGCCCACGTCCACCACGAGCGCCCCGGACGGTGCCAGTGCCAGCAGCTCGGTGGGAACCAGGCGGTCGTGGACCACGACGTCCGCCCGGGACAGCAGCTGGGCGCCGCGCCGGGTGAGCAGGCCGGGATCGCCCGGGCCGGCGCCGACGAGGTACACCGTCACGTGCGCCGGTCCAGAAGGGCGCGGCCCCCGGCGCCGTCGAGCAGCTCGGTGGCAAGCGCCGTGCCGAGCGCTTCTGCGTCCTGCCCGCGCTTGGCGGCGCGCAACAGCACGTGTCCGTCGGCGCTCGCCACCATGGCCTCCATGCGCAGGCCGCCGTCGTGGCGCCGGGCCAAGGCGGCCACCGGCAGGGTGCACCCACCGCCCAGGGCACCGAGAAAGGCCCGCTCGGCCCGAACCGCCTCGTGCGCGTCGGCGTCGTCGGCCCGGACCAGCAGGCTCCGCAGCGCCTCGTCCTCCCAGCGGCACTCGACGGCCAACGCGCCCTGGCCGACCTGAGGGAGCATGGTGAGGGTGTCGAAGATCTCGTCCACCTCGCCCTCTTGTCCGAGGCGGACGAGGGCCGCCAGCGCCATCACCCCGGCCCCCACGGCCCGGGACTTCTCCAGCCTGCGGCGCATGTTGCCGCGCAGCTCGCAGAAGGACAGATCCGGCCGCAGCCACGCCAGCTGGGCACGCCGTCGTACCGAGCCGGTGGCCACCTGCGCGCCGGGAGCGAGCCGGCCCACGGTCGAACCGACGAGCACGTCGCGCGGATCGCCGCGTTCGGGCACGCAGGCCAGCACCAGCCCGTCAGGTGTCTCCGACGGCAGGTCCTTGGCCGAGTGCACAGTGAGATCGGCGCGCCCGTCGAGGACGGCGGCCTGCACCTCCTTGACGAAGGCACCCTGACCGGCGAGGCGCTCGACCGGCACGCCGACGGCCAGGTCACCGGTGGTCCGCACCACCACGGGATCCGGAAGCGGCCGGCCGACGAGCCGCTCGAGACGATCGGCCACCGCTCGGGCCTGGACCAGGGCGAGCGGCGAGCCCCGGGTCGCGATCCGGAGCGACAGCCCGTCGACGCCCGCGCCGGCCGCGCCCATGTGCCTCAGAGGTCGAACAGGGCGCGCAGCGCTTCCACCAGCCGCTCGCCGCGCGGGGTCCCCGCCGCCTCCTTGAGCGTCACGATGGGCCGGTGCACCAGCTTGGCCAGCACGTCGCCCACCACCGCCTCGACCTCCGACCACTGCTGATCGTCGAGCCCGGGCATCCGGCGGCGATGCCGCGCCAACTCGCCGCGGCGCAGCTCCTCGAGACGCGACCTGAGGGCCGTGACCACCGGCGCCGCGCCCCGGGCCCGGTCGTCGGAGCGATAGCGCTCGATCTCCTCCGACAGGATGACCCGCGCCGCGGCCAGCTCCTGGCGGCGGTCGTCCAACACCCGCTCGGCATGCGCGCTCAGATCGTCCATGTCGAACAGGGCCACACCGGCAAGCACCCGCACCGACGGCTCGACGTTGCGGGGCACGCTCAGGTCCACCACCACGAGCTTCTGAAGGCCGTCTGCGAGGCGCGCCGCCGCCAGGGGCGAGAGCAGCTCCCCGTCGACGACCGGCACGCTCGAGCCCGACGCCACCAGCAGGACATCGGCGCCGGACAGCGCAGCGGCCAGCTCGCCGAACTCGACCGCTCGCCGGCCGACGGCTTCGGAGAGGTCCCGGGCGCGCTCGGGGGTGCGGTTCACCACCACCACGTCCTCGGGACGATGACGGGCGTCGAGGGCGGTGACGAGGCTCCGGCCCATGTCGCCGGCGCCCACCACCACTACGCGGTGACCGTCGAGGCTGCCACCAACCCGTTCGGCAGCGAGTGACAGCGCCACGTGCGCCAGCGAGGTGGTGCCCTGGGAGATGGCCGTGTCGGAGCGGACCTTGCGTCCGGCCTGCACTGCCCGCCGGAACAGCCCCGACAGCACCGGCCCGGCGGCCCGCTCCTTTTCGGAGACCTCGAGCGCCCGGCGGACCTGTCCGAGCACTTCGGTCTCCCCCACCACCGCCGAGCGCAGGCCGGCGGCCACCTCGAAGAGATGGACGGCCACGGCGTCGTCGAACAGCACGTTCAGATGGTCCGACAGGTCGGTCACCGCCGCCCCGGCGCAGTCGGCCAGGTACTCGTGGATGCGCTCCACCCCTTCGTGGAACCGGTCGACGACGGCGTAGACCTCGGTGCGCAGGCAGGTCGACAGCACCACCACCTCCGACACCGGGACGCGGTCGCGCAGGTCGGCCAGGGTCTTCGACAGCGCCTGCTCGCCGACCGCTACCCGCTCGAGCAGTCCCAGGGGCGTTCGCTGCTGGTCGAGGCCCACGACCACGATGGACACCCCACAACGCTACCGGCACCCGGAAGGGGCCAGATGCCGGGCCCCTCTACACCGGCTCGGCCTGGCTCAGTCCGACCGGATGCGGCAGGGGCGACGAAGCGACGGCGGAGCCGGGGTGGTCCCGGTGCGACAGGTAGAAGCTCATGACCTGCAATTCGATGGACAGGTCCACGTGGCGGAGCAGCACGTGCGGCGGCACGCGCAGCACCCGGGGGGCGAAGTTGAGCAGCGACCCCACCCCGGCGCGTACCAGCCTGTCGGCGACGTCCTGGGCGGCCGACGCCGGGGTGGCGATGACCCCGATGCTCGGCGGGTCGGCGGCGGCGGCGGACTCGAAGTCGTCCAAGTGACAAACCCGAAGCGCGCCGACCTCGGTGCCCACCAGCTCCGGCGACACGTCGAAGAGGCCGGCCACGCGGAATCCGCGCGAGGTGAAGCCCTGGGACCGGGCCAGCGCACGGCCCAGGTTGCCGATCCCGACGATCACCACCGGCCAGTCGGCGTCGAGCCCCAGCTCCTTGTCGATCTGGGCCAACAGGAACCCGGTGTCGTAGCCCGATCCCCGGGTCCCGAAGGAGCCGAGGAACGAAAGGTCCTTTCGCACCTTCGACGCGTTCACGTGCGCCATGTCGGCCAGCTGGTCCGAGGACACCGTGGCGGTGCCGGCGCGCACCAGCTCGAGCAGGATGCGCTGATATACGGGCAGGCGCGCCACCGACGCCTCGGGAATCCGGCGCTGTGGTGTGGAGGCCACGGCGGCGGATCGTACCGATGGTGAGCCGTCGTGCACCAAGTTGGCGCACGACCACACCGGCGTTGCGAGACCTTTGTGCCGGTCTACGGCTCGCGCACGGCGCGCCGCAGGGCCTTGCCCACCAGGCCCCGGGGCAGCTGGTCGACGAAACGAACCGTGTTCGGGCACTTGTAGCGGGCCAGGGAGGCGGCACACGCCTGACGGAGCTGCTCCTCAGTGGGGACGGGATCGCCGGCGGCCGCCACCACCACCGCCTCCACCGATTCACCGGCGACGGGGTCCGGCCGCCCCACCACCACCACGTCCCGGACACCGGGAACCGTGCGCAGCACCTGCTCGACCTCGCCCGGGAACACGTTGAAACCCGAGACGATGATGAGGTCCTTGCGACGATCCACCACGAACAGGTCGCCGTCGTCGCCGAGCACGCCGATGTCGCCGGTGCGCAGCCAACCGTCGCCGGTCAGCACCTCGGCGCTGGATTCGGGATCCTCGAAGTACCCGCCGAACACGTTGGCGCCGCGGACCCAGATCTCCCCCGGGTCGCCGTGGAGCACGTCGGCCCCCGCTTCGTCCACCAGCCGCAGCTCCACACCCGGCAGGGGACGCCCCACCGACCCGGCGACGTTGCGGCCGGTCCCCACCGTGGTGCTCACCACCGGCGAGGCCTCGGTCAGGCCGTAGCCCGACCACAAGGTGATACCGGTGTGCTCCTCGAAGAAGTGTGCGGTCTCGGGGGCGAGGGAGGCGGCGCCGCACACCGCCAGGCGCACGCCCCCGGCCGGCGCCAGCTCGCCGGCGGAAGCCCGCTCGGCCCACGAGCCGAACATGGCCGGCACGCCCACCAAGGTGGTCACCGCCAGCTCCGACACGAGCGACCACGAGGAGACGGGGTCGAAGTGGTCCTCGACGGCGAGGGCAGCACCGGTGGCCAGACACAGTCCGAGCGCCACGTTCAAGCCGAAGATGTGGAACAGCGGAACGGCGGTGAAGGCCACGTCTCCGGGGCGCGACAGATCCCCGGGGAGCGACAGCATCTGGTGCAGGTTGGCGCGCAGGTTCCCGTGGCTCAGCACCGCCGGCCGTGCCGGCCCGGCCGTGCCCGAGGTGAACAGCAGCACTGCCGGGTCGCCGTCGCCGCGGTCGAGCGGCTCGAGCGGATCCGGCGAGGCCGGCGGAAGGTCGTCCATCACGGCGACGCCGTCCAGACATCCGAGCCCCGACAGGACCGGGCCGCAGTCGGTGGCGGACAGCACGAGCGAGGGCCGCACGCTTTCGAGCTCGGCCTCGAGCTCCGGGCCGGGACTGGCCGGGTTGAGCGGCACGGCCACCGCCCCGGCGGCGACGACCCCGAGATAGCAGGCCACGAACGCACAGGAGTTGGGCCAGACGATGGCCACATGGTCCCCGGGCGCCACCCCGGCCTCGCCGAGGGCGCCGACCACGCCGGCGGCCCGGGCGCGCAGCTCGCCCCAGCTGCTCGAGCGCCGTCCGTCGTGGACGGCGGGCGCCCGGGCATCGTGACCGAGGACCAGCGAGGCCAGGTTCATCGCTCGCCCATGGGCCGATGCGTCCCCGAAGCTGCCGCGGTGCGGGAGCGCCGGACGATGACGGTGTCGCCTGGGCCCACGCCGAGCACGGTAGCGGCCGAGCGGCGGGCCGCCACCACGGCCAGCCGCCCATTGGCGTCCACCAGCACCCCGAGCTGCGCATCGGGTGTGGCGGCCACGTCGTCGAAGGCCCGCACCACCACGCCGCTCCCGGCGAACCCGCTGTCGGGCGCCTCGATGCCGACCGGGGAGCCCGCTACCAGACCGGCGGCCCGCCCGTCGCCGGCACCGGCCGACAGCTGCACGTTGCCGAAGCGGTCCACCCACAGCACCTCGGCCACCACCCCGCCGTCGCCGACCTCCAGGCGCGGCGCGGCCAAGGCGACCAGGCCGCTCACCTCGAACGGCGTCCCGATCTCCGACAGCGGCACGCCCCGCCACAAGGCGGCGGCCGCCGGGGCGAAGACGTCGCGCCCGTCGAAGGTGGCGCGGCCCTCGCCACCGGCGGCGGGCAGGACGGCGCCCGCCCGGACACCGCCGAGGGCTCGAGCCGCCGGGACGAGAAGGCCGTTGTCGGGCCCGACCAATGCCCGCGGCCCGTCGGGTGGCGCCACCTCGAGCGCCACCGCCCGCCGGGCGGTGCCCACTCCGGGGTCGACCACCGCCAGGACCACCCCCGGGCCGAGGTGCGGAACCGCCCGCTCCAGCGCCAGGGCACCGGCACGCACGTCGAAGGCGGGGATCCCGTGGGTGAGGTCCACCACCGTCGCCCCCGGCGCCATGGCGGCCAGGACGGCCCGGACCACCCCGGCCAGCTCGTCTTCCTGGCCGTAATCGGTCAGGAAGAAGATGGCGCCGCCGTCACCGGCGGGCGGCCGCCCGCTCATCGGGCGAGAGCGGGCCGGTGCGCTATCCGGCCTGCGTGTAGCGGGCGGCCAGGTAGCGGTTGACGTCGTCCTCCCGCAGCCGGAAGGACTTGCCCACCCTGACGGCGGGCAGCTCGCCGGCGTTGATCAGCCGGTAGACGGTCATGTTCGACACCCGCAAGGTGGCTGCCACCTCGCGCACGGTCAAGTACCGTGCGCTCGTCCCCTCGATTGCACTCAGTGGAATCACCCCTCTCCGCCTGAGGCGACTGTACGCCAATGTGGCCAAAGTGGGGAAGGGGGTAAGCGGGATTTGCCGGTGCGGAGGGCTTCTGTGCCGGCCCGGGGAAGCTACGGAGCGCCGGCCGCCAGCTGGCGCGAGCGCTCGGCGGCGGCCTGCACCGCCTCGGACAGGAGCGACCGCAGCCCACCGGACTCGAGCACGCGCACGGCAGCCTCGGTGGTCCCCCCGGGAGAGGTGACCTGGGCGCGCAAGACCTCGGGGTCGGCCCCCGGTTCGGCCAGCAGCCGGCCGGCCCCCACCAGGGTCTGGACCGCAAGTTCGCCGGCCAGGACTTCGGAGAGACCGGCGTCCCGCCCGGCCGCCGCCAGGGCCTCGGCCAGAAGAAAGACGTATGCGGGGCCCGATCCGGACACGGCGGTCACAGCGTCGAGCGCCTTCTCCGGCACCCGCACCACGCGCCCGACAGCGCAGAGTATGGACTGCGCCCAGTCGAGGTCGGTCTCGGTGCAGCGGCTACCCCCGGCCATGGCGGTCATGGCTTCACCCACCAGCGCCGGGGTGTTGGGCATGGCCCGGACCACCCCCACCTCCGGCCCGGCCCACGACTCGAGCCGCTCGAGCGGAAGGCCCGCCACGATCGACAGCCACCGTGGCACATCGAGCCCGGCCAATACCCGGCACGCCGCCTCGGCCGACAGCGGCTTCACCGCCACCACGGCGCCGTCGGCCCGCTGCGGCTCGCCGAACAGCAGCACCCCGGGCAAGATCTCGGCGAGCTCCGTCCGGCGGCCCGGGTCCACTTCGGCCACGGCCAGGCTCTGCGGCTCCCAGCCCGCACGCAGCAGGCCGCGCGCCAGCGCCGTGCCCATGCGGCCCCCGCCGACGATCAGCAGTCGCGGCGACATGCGCGCAGCGGCTTAACGGGCGGCCCGGACGCGGCAGCGACCCGAGGGACCCTGGACGGCAGTTGCACTTCCCCGATCAACGTCCGCCCCAGCCCCCCGGGCCGTGCTCGGGCAGATGGTAGTGCCGGCACCCCGGCG
>DATHCF010000357.1:0-3391 GCA_035319705.1 Acidimicrobiales bacterium
CCGTTGGCCAGGGTCTGCAGGACCGATCCACCGGGCAGGCTGTCGGGGTCGGGGGTCAAGGTGACGTCGCCGAGAGCGATCCACACCGGCATCGGCTACCTCCGGGGTCCTCTGGCCGGCCGATCTGACCGGTCCTGGGCGAGCCTACGGAACGGGGAAGTGAATATCAATATCTTTCATGCTTTTTCACTCGACCCCACGCGCGAGCACCGATTCCCGCGGGCACCGGGCGCGGCTGTCATGCTGTGTTCCGGTGGTCGCCGTCACCCGCATCCCCGAACAGACCGCCGTCATCGCCGTGGCGGTGGCCGTCGGGGTGGGGGTTTTGGCCGTGCTGGTCGCCACCCTGCTGGGGCGGCGAGCCGGGCGTCACGCCCTGGAGCAGCGTCTTTCCGCCCTGGCCGCCCGTCTGGGCGTGGAGGCCCCCGAAGGCGAGCCGAGCGGTGTGGAGCCGGCACTGCACCACCTGGAGCTGGTCACCGACCGGGCCGCCGAGGCGGTGGCCGAGTCCTCGGCCGACGCCATCCGGCTGCGGCGCGCCCTCGACAACCTGCCCCAAGGGGTGATCGTGTGCGACGAGAACGGCGAGGTGGTGTTCCGCAATACCCGGGCAGTCGGGCTCATGGGCGGACGCCACGGTGATGCGCTCGCCGCCCAGGCGGTGGTCGACCTGCTGGGCGACGCCTGGCAGCAGGGCACGGCCGAACGCACGCTCGACCTCTACGGACCGCCGCGGCGCACCTTGGCCGTGCGCACGCAGCTGCTCGACGACGGCCGGCGCACCCTCGGGGTCATCGCCGTCATCGACGACGTGTCCGAACGGCGCCGCCTGGAGGAGATCCGCCGCGACTTCGTGGCCAACGTCAGCCACGAGCTCAAGACGCCCATGGGGGCGCTGGGCCTCCTGGCCGAGACCCTGGTCACCGAGACCGACGCGGCGGTGGCGCAGCGCCTGGCCAGCCGCATCCACACCGAGGCCTTCCGGGTGAGCCGCATCATCGACGACCTGCTCGACCTGTCGCGCATCGAGGCGGAGGAGGCGCCGCCGCGCGAGCCCGTGCTCATCAACCTGGTGATGGCCGAAGCCGTCGAGCGGGTACGGAACGCGGCCGACCAGCGCGACGTGAAGATCGTCCTCGAGGAGCCCGACCCGCCGGTGGTGGTGGTGGGAGACCGTCGCCAGCTGGTCTCCGCCCTGTACAACCTGCTCGAGAACGCGGTCAAGTTCTCCTACGACGGCGGCTCGGTACGATTTGCCGGGCGCGGCGTCGACAAGGAGGTCGCCTTGGAGGTCGAAGACCATGGCGTGGGGATCCCCGCTCGCGATCTCGACCGGATCTTCGAGCGCTTCTACCGCGTCGACCAGGGGCGCAGCCGCGACACCGGTGGCACGGGGCTGGGGCTCTCCATCGTCCGCCACGTGGCGGCCAACCATCAGGGCCGGGCCGAAGTCGACTCCCGCGAAGGTGAGGGCTCGACCTTCCGCCTGTACCTGCCCATCCAGACGGAGAGCACCTGACCATGGCCAGAGCGCGCACCGGATCCGCTGCCGCGGCCCACACCGTCCACACGGCGCGCTCCACCGTTCCGGTCCGGCCGGGCGAGGGCGCGGCACCGGGCGAAAAGGTGAAGGTCATGGTGGCCGAGGACGAGGAGTCCTTCGTCGAAGCCCTCGTCATCGGGCTCACCCGCGAGGGGTTCGACGTCACGGCGGCCAGCGACGGCGCCGAGGCGCTGGCCCTGTTCGACCGGCTCCAGCCGGACCTCGTGCTGCTCGACATCATGCTGCCCAAGCTGTCAGGCATCGACGTGTGCCGGGCCATCCGGAGCCACTCGTCGGTGCCGATCATCATGGTCACCGCCAAGGGCACCGAGATCGACACCGTGGTCGGATTGGAGGTGGGCGCCGACGACTACGTGACGAAGCCCTACCGCCTGCGCGAGCTGGTGGCCCGCATGCGCGCCGTGCTGCGCCGCTCGGCCGACCAGGACGGCGGCGAACGCAGCGAGCGGTCGGTCATCGAGGTCGGCGACGTCCGGGTGGACGCCGACCGGCACCGGGTGTTCGTCCGCGGCAACGAAGTGGTGCTGCGCCGCAAGGAGTTCGAGCTGCTGCTCCTGCTGGTGGAGAACGCCGGGCGGGTGCTCACCCGTGACACCCTCATCGACCGCGTGTGGGGCAGCGACTACGTAGGGGACACCAAGACCCTCGACGTCCACGTGAAGCGCCTGCGCAGCCACATCGAGCTCGACCCCTCGGCGCCGGTCATCATCACCACCGTCCGGGGCGTGGGCTACCGCTTCGAGGCCGCGCCCAGCAGGTAGCTGCGCCGCCGAACTAGGCGTCGGCGGCCGCCCCGACGACGACCCGGCCGCCCAGATAGGGGGCGAGCACCTCGGGCAGCCGCACCCTTCCGTCGTCCTGGCGGCCGGTCTCCATCAGCGCCGCCCAGATGCGGGCCCAGGCCAACGCCGAGCCGTTGAGCGTGTGGCAGAAACGCGGCTGGCCGCCCGCGGCGGGCCGGTACCGCACGTTGGCCCGCCGGGCCTGGTAGTCGCCGAACCAGCTGACCGAGGAGACCTCCAGCCACTGATCGGCGCCCGGAGCGAAGACCTCGAAGTCGAAGGTGCGCCGGGCCGAGTTGCCGAGATCACCGGCACACAGGTCGACCACCCGGTACTCGAGGTCGAGGGCGGTGAGCAGCTGATCGACGCTGCGCACCATGTCGGCGTGGACCTGGGCGGCCTGCTCGGCGGTGGCGTAGGCGAAGATCTCCACTTTGTCGAACTCGTGCACCCGCAACAGACCCCGCGTGTCCCGGCCGGCTGCTCCCGCCTCACGCCGGAAACACGCGGTGGCGGCGGTGAGGCGCAGCGGGAGCTCGGACTCCTCGAGGATGTCGCCGCGGTGCATGGAGGTGAGCGGGACCTCGGCCGTGGGGATGGCCCACAGGTCGTCGCGTTCGACGTGATAGGCCTCGTCGGCGAACTTGGGCAGGTGCCCGGTCGACTCCATGGTCTCGCTGCGCACCAGCGTCGGCGGGCGGATCTCCTCGTAGGTCCCGGCGTGGTGGTCGAGGGCGAAGGCCGTGAGCGCCCGCAGCAGCCGTGAACCGTCCCCCCGGAACAGCGGAAACATCGAGCCGGCCAGCTTGGCCCCCTTCTCGAGATCCAGGATACCCAGGGCCGCTCCCACCTCCCAGTGCGGCACTCGCTGATGGTCCGCATAGCGCCTGGGCTCGGCCGGCCACCGCCGCACCACGGGGTTGTCCTCGGCGCCGGTGCCGTCGGGGGCGTCGTCAGCCGGAAGGTTGGGCAGCCACAGCAGCAGCCGGCGCACTTCGCCCTGGGCGTCCTCCGCCTCGGCCTCGAGCGCCTTCTCCTCGTCGCC
>DATHCF010000358.1:0-3848 GCA_035319705.1 Acidimicrobiales bacterium
CGTGTCGGAGAGGGGACTTGAACCCCTACGACCTTGCGGTCACCAGCCCCTCAAGCTGGCGCGTCTGCCTATTCCGCCACTCCGACGTGGCTCGGAGCGCTTGCGCGTCCGGCAGCTGACTTTAGCGCGAAGGGCACTCGCTTCCGCCGGGGAAACGCTCCACGAGCGCTGGCTTTGGGCGTGGCGGCGCGGATCTCCGACCACGACGTGGCACTCCACAGAGGACCGAGTGTCCCGGCGTCGTCGGTGACGTGTATCAACGACGCCGACCACGCCACCACCTGCGGCTCGGCGAAAAGCGGCAGGGTGGGCATGGCGATCCACAGCTCGGCATCGAGCTGTTGGTAAAGGACCTTGTCGGGCGTGGCGGCCAGTTGCTGGGTGGCTTGGTCGAACAAAGCGTCGGTCTTCGGGTCGTCGAATCCGGAGAAGTCTTGATCTGCACCGGCTGGCACACCGGTCGGCATCCCGAAGACCGGCCAAAGCTGGCTCGGGTACGGACCGGTGGCCAGGGGCACCAACGCCAGGTCGAAATCGGCTGCGGGCAGCACGCTTCCGAACAGCTCCGTACTCGGTACGGGGTCGGTGATCACGTCGAAGCCGGCGGCGACCAGCTGAGCAGCCACGGCAGGTCCCACCATGGCCGACCAGCCGTCGTCGGACGCCCAGGCCAGGGTCAGAGTGACCGGTGCTCCGTGCCAGTCCCAGGTTCCCACGGCGTCGGTGGTGAGTCCCGCGGCAGTGAGGTCCTTCGAGCCCGTGTCCAGGTCGAGTTGGTCGTAGCCGGTCGCGTCGTCGGAGTACCAGGGATTCGAGTTGGCAAAGAGGTGGTCGTTGTCCTCCCATACAAGGGGATCGACGGGTTGGACCAAGGTGGTGACCAGGTCGGCCCGGTCGATGTCGTGGGCAATACCTTGGCGCACGAGCTCCTGATCGAGGGGCGCATGACGAACGTCGAAGACCAGTTGGAGCGACGTCGTCCCCAGCTGCAGTGCGCTCTCGGCGCTGGCGGACGAGGACACCGACGCCTCGAAGGGCGACCCGAACGAACCGGGTTCGGCCACCTGCGCCCGCCCGGCCTGCACGTCGGTGGCCATGGTGAGCGAGTTCGGTACGGCATCGAGCACGATTCGCTGCAGGTGGGCGGGCGTCGCCCACCAACGCGGGTTGCGCACGAGGACCATGCTCCGTCCGGGCGTCCACGCCCGGACGCTCCACGGCCCACCCGACACCAGCACGGTGGAGTTGAAGCTGTCGAACCCGTTGTTCCAGCCCGCCTTCTCGGCGATGTGCGCCGGGATGAGGTCGTCGAACAGGGACATCCAATCGGCGTACGGGCTGGCGAAGGTGACCGTGACGGTCCGCCCGCCGTTGGACCCGGTTACCGAGCTGATGTCGTCATAGCCGGCGTCGGAGGCCACCGAGTCGGGCGACCCGTTGACGTCTGTGCCTGTCCCCGTCTGCGACACCCAGTCGTACACGAAGTCCTGGGCGGTGACGGGCGTTCCGTCCGACCACACCGCCTTCGGGTTGATCTGGTAGACGACGGTCTGCGGATTGAGACTCACCACCTCTGCGCTCTGCACCACGTCGGTGTCGAGCGTCGGGGCCTGGCCGGGGGCTACCTGGAACACCTGGGGCCAGATCAGGCTGCACACTGCCTGGGTGGCCGCGTTGTCGCCGGCCACGGTGTGGTCGTTGAGCGTGGTCGGTACGGCGTCGACGTCCACGGTGACCGTCCCCCCGTCCTCTGCCACCAGGGGCGCGCCGCTCCGGGCTGCCGGCGAGGAGCCTCCGGTCTGGGCGCGTGCCGGGCCCGAACAGCCGGCCAAGGATGCGGCCACCGCCAGGACGACCAGTCGCCTGGCGCCGCCCGGAGTCACGAGAGACGAATGGCGAGGATGACCGTCGAGAAGGCGAAGACGAGGGCCACGGTGATGGTGATGCGGTCGAGGTTCTTCTCCACCGCCGTGGAGCCGGCTGCCGCCTGGCCCACCGACCCGCCGAACATGTCCGACAGCCCGCCTCCCTTTCCGGAATGCAGCAGGATCAGGAACACGAGGGAGCCCGCCATCATGATGTCGATCACGAGGATGGCGATGGTCAGCACGAGAGTGGCCTCCAGGAGCCTGACGGAGCCGACAACGGTACCAAAGGCTCCTCAGCCCCGGGCCTCACCCCCCGCGGCGCGCACAATGGCCGCAAATGTCGTCGCCTCCAGGCTGGCCCCGCCCACCAGCAGGCCGTCGACGTCGGGTTGGGCCATGAGCTCGTCGGTGTTGTCCGGCCGCACCGAGCCGCCGTACTGGATACGCAGCGCGCCGGCTGCCTCGTCGTCGGCAAGCGATCCGACGACCGACCGGATCAAGGAGCAGGCCACCTGGGCGTCGGAGGGCTCGGCGGTGTTCCCGGTGCCGATCGCCCAGATCGGTTCGTAGGCCACCACCAGTCCGGACACCTGTTGCGCCGGCATTCCACCGAGCGCGGCGGTGGTCTGCTCGGTCAGCCGCTTGTCGGTCAGACCCGCGGCCCGTTCCTCCTCGGTCTCGCCCACGCACACGATCGGCTTCATGCCGTGCCGCAGCACCGCCCGTAGCGTCGCTGCCACCTCTGCATCGCTCTCGTGGAACAGGGTGCGACGCTCCGAGTGCCCGACAATGACGTAACGGACGCCGAGACGAGCGAGCATGGGCGGAGACACCTCTCCAGTGAAGGCCCCTTCATCGTGCGAGTTGCAATGCTGCGCCCCGAGCGACACCGGGATGCCACGGTCCTCGATCACCGTCTGCACCGAACGGAGATCGGTGAACGGTGGGTGCACGGACACCTCGATGCCGCTCAGGTCGAGGGTCGACAGGCGGAGACCCAGATCCTGCACCATGCGGATGGCCTGCACGTGATCGTGGTGCATCTTCCAGTTGCCACTTACCAGCGGCTGCCGCTTTGCGCCCTGTTCGGCCGGCACCTCAGCCCCCACCCGGTGCATTGGGCGCGTGGCGCAAGGCGTCCAGACCGGGAAGGTCTCCCTTCTCGAGCAGTTCGAGCGACGCGCCTCCTCCGGTGGACACGAAACCGACCTCGTCCGAGAGGCCCCGGCGATCGAGGGCGGCAGCCGAGTCGCCCCCGCCCACCACGGTCAAGGCCTCGCTCGACACGAGGGCATCGGCCATGGCGTCGGTGCCGGCGGCGAAGCGGGGATCCTCGAAGACGCCCATGGGCCCGTTCCAGAACACCGTGGCCGCGCCGGCCAGGGCCTCGACGAAGCGCCGGACGGTCTCGGGCCCGACGTCGCCGCCCTGCCAGCCGGCAGGGATGTCACCGGCGTACACAGCCTGCTCGCCGCTGCCGGGCTGCCCGCGCCCGAAGCTTCCGTCCGGAGCAAGGGCCACCGTGTCCACCGGCAGCAGCACCCGGTCACCAGCTGCGGTGACCAGTGCCGCACAGTTGTCGAGCTCGGCCTTGTCGACGGGCGAAGCCCCGACCTCGCCGCCAGCGGCAGCCAGAAAGGTGTACGCCATGGCCCCGCCCACCAGCAGACGGTCGACCCGGCGGAGCAGGGCCTGCAACACCCCGATCTTGTCCGCCACCTTGAGTCCTCCCACCACGGCAACAAATGGGCGACCCGGGTGGGTGAGGAGGCCGCCGAGCACCTCGACCTCCCGCTGCAGCAGGCGTCCGGCCGCCGAGGGGAGCCGGGCCGGCGGCCCCACGATGGAGGCGTGGGCGCGGTGCGAGCTGCCGAAGGCGTCGTTCACATAGGCGTCGAAGCCGTCCACCAGACGGTCCACGAAGGCCGGGTCGTTCGCCTCCTCGCCCGGATCGAAGCGCAGGTTCTCGAGGAGCCCGAC
>DATHCF010000359.1:0-3953 GCA_035319705.1 Acidimicrobiales bacterium
CCGGTCGACCCGGCGCCCGACCCGGCCGAGCTGGCCGACGAGGCGCGCCTGCGGCCGCGCCGGCTGGAGGAGTTCCACGGCCAGCCCCAGCTGACCGAGCACCTGCACATCGTGTTGGAGGCGGCGCGACGGCGCGGCCAGCCGGTTGACCACCTCCTCTTCGCCGGCGCGCCCGGCCTGGGGAAGACCTCGTTGGCCGGCATCGTGGCCGCCGAGATGGGTGTGGGACTGCGCGTCACCTCCGGCCCCGCCCTCATGCGCAGTGGCGACCTGGCCGCCATCCTCACCGACCTGCAGCCCGGTGACGTGCTGTTCATCGACGAGATCCACCGCCTGCCCCGGCCGGTGGAGGAGGTCCTCTACCCGGCCATGGAGGACTTCCAGCTCGACATCCTCATCGGCAAGGGGCCGACGGCGCGATCGATCCGGCTCGACCTGCCGCGCTTCACCCTGGTGGGCGCCACCACGCGTACGGGGCTCCTCACCGGGCCGCTGCGCGACCGCTTCGGCTTCCTCGGGCGCCTCGACCTCTACGACGCCGAGGCGCTGGCCGGCATCGTGCACCGCGCCGCCGGCATCCTGGGCGTGGCGGTGGACGACGGGGGCGCCCGGGTGATCGCCGGCCGGTCGCGCGGCACGCCGCGCATCGCCAACCGGCTGTTGCGCCGCGTGCGCGACTTCGTGGAAGTGCGCGCCGAGGGAGCCATCACCGCCGCCCTGGCCGACGAAGGCCTGGAGCTGTTCGGCGTGGACCGCCTCGGTCTGGACAAGGTGGACCGGGCCATCCTCGAAGCGCTGTGCGTGCGCTTCGGGGGCCGGCCGGTGGGCCTCGTCACCCTCGCCCAGTGCGTCGGCGAGGAGCCCGACACCATCGAGGACGCCTACGAGCCGTTCCTGTTGCAGCAGGGTCTGTTACAGCGCACGCCGCGCGGGCGCGTGGCCGCCCCGAACGCGTACGCCCATCTGGGTCTGGCCGGCGCAGTGGCGGAAGGCGAATCGCCCGCCCAGCGCTTGTGGTAGGCGCCGAGGCCTGACGCTCGGGTGCCGGGGGAAAGGCCCCGGGCTCGGCTACGCTTGTCCGTTCGGACCCGACCGGGAGTCACCGCGTTCCCATGCACCTCTTCCTCGCCCTGCTGGCGAGCACGACCACGACCACCAAGCCCGGCACCACCGCCGGAGGCAGCGCCACCGGGCTGATCCTCATTCTCATCATCGGGCTCGGGGCGTACTTCCTTTTCATCCGTCCCCGCTCGCAGGCGCAGCGCCGCCAGCGCGAGACCACCCAGCAGCTGGGACCGGGCGACGAGGTGCTGACCGGGGCCGGCATCTTCGGCACCGTGCTCGACGTGGCCAACGATCGCATCACCATCGAAACCGCACCCGGGACGCGTATGACCGTGCTGCGCTCCACCATCGCCCGGCGCATCACCCCCGACACGGAAGCCGGCTCGTGGCCCGCCGAGGCAGGCGGTCAAGCGGGCGAGCACGACGAGCACCATGACGAGCACGACGCCGGGTGGGGCTCGACCGGCGAGGCCGACGGGCACAACGGCAGCCAGCCGAGCGCCATCGAGACCGACAGCCACGACGAGGCAGAAGGGGGCGCGACGGGATGAGGGAGCGGCCGCTCGTCATCAGCCTGGTGGTCTGCGTGGCGGTGGCGATCATCGCCTTCGGGGCCACGGTGGCGGGCCGGTGGAGCCCCAAGCTCGGCCTGGACCTGGCCGGCGGGGCCGAGGTCATCTACAAGCCGGCGCACCAGGTTTCGTCGGGCAACCTGACCACCGCCGTGGACATCATGCGCAACCGTGTCGACGCCGCCGGTGTGGCCGGCGCCAACATCGGCACCCAGGGAAGCGACATCGTGGTCCAGCTGCCCGGCGTGAAGAACGCCAACTCGTTGATCAGGACCATCGGCACCACGGCCGAGATGCTGTTCCGCCCGGTGCTGTGCTACGCCCCGCCCTACACCGCGTCGAAGACGGTGCCGGCGTCGGCACCCCCGCCGTCTGCCTGCTCGTCGTCGCAGTACGACCTTTCCGCCTCCAACCTCGACGTCAGCACCAGCACGGGCCAGGCGCAGAATTCGGTGAGCCCCGACCCGGCGCTGGCCGCCTACCCGAACTCCTCGCCCGACTACGACGATGCGCACACCCACAGCACGGTGATCCTTCCCGCCTCGTCCAGCTCGGGGGAGGCCGGGGAGCGCTACCTGCTCGGCCCAGTGGGCCTGGCCGGCTCGCAGGTGGCCTCGGCCCAGGCGGCCCTGGCCACGAGCGGCGTGGGGTGGGTGGTGAACCTGACGCTCAAGGGCACAGGCGCCACCCAGTGGGACAACCTGGCGCAGCAGCAGTTCCACGCCTTCATCGCCATCGACTTGGACGGCCAGGTCATCTCGGCGCCGCTCACCCAGCCCGGCCAGGCCGCCTTCTCGTCCTTCGGCGGCAAGGTGCAGATCAGCGGGAACTTCACGCAGTCCTCGGCGCAGACCCTGGCCCTCGACCTCAACTACGGCGCCCTGCCGGTGCGCCTCGAGAAGCTGACCCAGGAGAACGTGTCGGCCACCCTGGGCAAGTCGTCGTTGAAGGCAGGGCTGTTCGCCGGACTGGGTGGTCTGGTTCTGGTGCTGCTGTACATGATCCTGTACTACCGAGGGCTCGGGGTGGTGGTGGTGCTGGGGCTCATCACCACTTCGCTGCTGCTGTGGGCCATCGTGTCCGCGCTCAGCCATTCGGGGCTCGACCTGACCCTCGACCTCTCCGGCGTCACCGGGGTGATCGTGTCGATCGGTATCACCGCCGACTCCTATGTCATCTACTTCGAACGGCTGAAGGACCAGGCCAGAGCCGGCCGCTCCCTGCGCAGCACGGTGGAGAAGAGCTTCGCCGGGGCGTTCCGGACGGTTCTGGCCGCCGACCTGGTGTCGCTCATCGGCGCCACGGTGCTGTGGCTCCTGGCCGTGGGCGACGTGCGGGGCTTCGCCTTCTTCCTGGGCCTGTCCACCCTGATGAACATCATCATCACCTACTTCTTCACCCGGCCGCTGGTGGTGCTGCTCGGCCGTAGCCATCTGGCCGAGATGCGGTTCCTCGGCCTCACCCGGGGACTGGCTGCACAGGGGACGGCATGACGACGACCACCGAGCACGCACCCGAGGCCACCCACGCCAAGCGGCCCAACGCCCTCATCCGCCTGTACCGCGGCGAGACCTCTTTCGACTTCGTGGGCCGGCGCCGCTGGTGGTACCTGATCTCGGGGACCATCATCCTGGCCGGGCTCATCTCGCTCGGGGTGCGCGGGCTCAACCTCGGCATCGACTTCAAGGGCGGGACGGAGTGGACGGTGCCGGCCAAGACCCTGAGCGTGACGTCGGCCACCAACGCCGTGAAGGCCGTCGGCATCACCCCTTCGGTGGTGGAGAGCCTGGGCACCGGGAGCTCCCGGTCCATCGAGGTCGAGGCCGACCTTTCGCACCTCTCGGCCTCGGCGCAGACCACCGACAAGACCGCCATCGCCGCCGCCCTGGCCAAGGCCGCCCACACCACGGTCGCCCAGGAGTCCATCGACGACGTGGGGGCCACCTGGGGAGGCACCGTCACCGACAAGGCCATCGAGGCCATGGTGGTGTTCTTCATCCTGGTGACGATCTACATCGCCATCCGCTTCCAGTGGCGAATGGCGCTGGCCGCCTTGATGAAGGTCATCCTCCACGACCTGCTGATCACCGTGGGGATCTTCTCGCTCACCTGGTTCCAGGTCACCCCCAACGGCGTGATCGCCGTGCTCACCATCATGGGGTACTCGCTGTACGACACCGTCGTCGTCTTCGACAAGATCAACGAGAACACGAAGGGCCTCGGGGCGACGCGTCGCTTCAACTATCCCCAGATGGTGAACCTGTCGCTCAACCAGGTGCTGGCCCGCTCGGTCAACACCTCGTTGGTGGCCGTCCT